>SUWS01000078.1 GCA_015061365.1 Lentimicrobiaceae bacterium
CAGGAAGTTCCGGCATCATGTCATCCAATGCATCAATCTGACCAATGGCTTTCATAAGCGACAAGAATGTTCCCAATGACATATTGCCTGTTATACCATTCTCGAATTTGTGAATGGTATTAACCGTTATTCCAGATTGCTCTGCAACATCCTTTTGCGTCATATGAGAGCGCAAACGATAGTCCTTGAATCTAGCTCCAAGCAACTTCACCAATTCAGGTATAGAATATTCATAATAATCAGTCATACTATCTTATCTTACACGTTAATTTAACCAGCTAATTAAACTTTTACTTATCGCATACAATAATTTATAATGCAAAGATATGGATAAATTCTTATATCCAATACATTAACAACAAAAAAATATACTTTACAAAAGGAAAATAACTATACATTTATCTCGTCCATATGTATACAGATAGATAAAAATCATTGCTAATCATTACTGATTATCGCTTAAAAATCGTACCTTTGCATTAGAAATCATTTGGAACGCAAATGCGGTAAGAGATTGAATATAAATCATTTCAATTTGGTTTCTACCGAAACTTGAAAATGAGCTTGAAAAGCGCGCTACAACACGTATATCGAAATCGTTGATTTTCAACACGATGAATTTGTGAGTATTTTCCGTGTCATTGCAAAAATGCGAGTTGTACCGATTAAAAGGCTAAAACGCTTTCAATCAATAGTGTAAATGTGTTGCATCGGCAAATGAAAATATATTAACATTCTAAATAAATCATTATGAGAAAAAACATTATCATTATGGCATTAGTTGCTTTAACATTAGCTTCGTGCGAAGATAAGTCAGAGAAAGACACCTCTTACGCTCCGCCTCAGGATTTAGTATTAAACTCCGACATCATGACTCCAGAAGTGCTCTGGTCGATGAACCGTCTCGGCGAATATGCCGTTTCTCCTGACGGCAAGCATGTCGTTTACAATCTCACCTATTTTAACATTCCAGAGAATAAAAGTAAAACAGACATTTACATCATCGACATTGACGGTAACAATAACAGATGTCTAACAAAGTCTTTTTCCAACGAGTTAAGTCCTACATGGAACAAGGACGGTTCTAAGATTTTGTTTATGTGCGCCGACAGCGGCGATATGCAGGTCTGGGAGATGAATCCTGACGGCAGCGAGAGAAAACAAGTCTCGTTCGTAGATGGCGGAATCACTGGTTTCAAGTATTCTCCAGATGAGTCGCAACTGCTTTTTACCGCTGAGGTGAAACTCAAAGACAATGTAGCAGACATCTATCCCGACCTTCCACTGTCATCTGGCAGGGTGAATAACGACTTGATGTATCGTCACTGGGACCAATGGGTTGATACCTTCGGACATATCTTCGTAACAACAGATGACGGCAAGACAAAACGCGACATCATGGAAGGCGAAATGTGGGAAGCTCCTGTAAGACCTTGGGGCGGAATGGAACAGATCACTTGGACCAACGACGGACAAAACATCCTTTATTCTTCAAGAAAGAAAGTCGGTTTAGAATATGCAATCTCAACAAATACCGATATTTACCAATACAACATTCCTACTGGAGAATGTAAGAACCTCACCGAAGGCATGATGGGTTACGACATGAATGTAGTAGTTTCTCCTCAAGGCGACAAGATTGCTTGGGAAAGCATGGAACGCGACGGTTATGAAGCAGATAAACAACGTCTCTTTGTCATGGATTTGACAACGGGTGAGAAAAAAGATTATTCCATCGGTTTCGACCAAAACGTCACTCATCTACTCTGGGCTCCCGACGGACAAAGTATCTATTTCATCAGCGACCGTCACGCCACAGATCAAATCTATGCCTTAAGTCTCAGCACCGGAAGCATCAGAAAAATCACAGAAGGAAAACATAATTACATAGGTATCGCTTGGGCTGGCGATAAATTAGTCGCTGCTCGCCAGTCGATGTCACGTCCTACAGAATTATATCTCGTTGATCCACAAAACGGAGATGCTAAACAACTTACGACTGTCAACGACAATATCTTCAATCAGTTGACCATGGGTAATGTTGAAGAACGCTGGATTGAGACAACCGACGGAAAGAGAATGTTGACATGGGTCATCTATCCGCCACATTTCGACAAGAACAAGAAATACCCTGCCCTACTCTATTGTGAAGGAGGACCTCAAAGTACTGTAAGCCAATTCTGGTCATATCGTTGGAACTTCCAGATGATGGCTGCAAACGATTATATCATAGTAGCACCAAACCGCAGAGGCTTGCCTGGGTTCGGTCAGGAATGGAACGAAGCTATCAGCGGCGACTACGGCGGACAATGTATGAAAGATTATCTCTCCGCCATAGATGCTTTAGCAAAAGAACCATTCATTGATGAGGACAGACTTGGTGCTGTTGGCGCAAGCTTCGGAGGTTTCTCAGTGTTCTGGCTTGCTGGTCATCACGAAGGACGTTTCAAGGCTTTGATAGCACACGACGGTATGTTCAACTTTGAGTCGCAATATCTTGAAACAGAAGAGATGTGGTTTGTAAACTGGGATTTAGGCGGACCGTTCTGGGAGAAAGACAATCCTGTAGTACAATGGTCGTATGCCAACTCACCGCATAAATTCGTCGACAAATGGACTGCTCCTATCATGGTCATTCACGGAGCAAAAGATTATCGCATCGCTTATACACAAGGAATGCAAGCTTATAACGCTGCTGTCTTGAGAGGCATCCCCGCAGAGTTTCTCTATTTCCCAGATGAGAACCACTGGGTGCTTCAAGCACAGAACGGAATCTTATGGCAAAGAAGATTCTTCAATTG
The DNA here is from genome assembly GCA_015061365.1 of Lentimicrobiaceae bacterium. Taxonomy (GTDB): domain Bacteria; phylum Bacteroidota; class Bacteroidia; order Bacteroidales; family F082; genus Limimorpha. Next base: position 2,802 of record SUWS01000078.1, read on the forward strand.
GTTGGATAAATATTTGAAGTAAACCGAAATATTTAAGATAATATCAAAATAGGACGCTCTTTTAGATGGCGTCCTATTTCATTAATCACTAATCAATTAAACATCATCGCTCCCGGAACTATGCCAGCAGGGAATGATGTCACGAACTCGCCTTCAGAAGTGTAACGCAAGACCTCGCCGTTCTGAACATAATTCTTGACATCGGTCAGATAAATATCGTCGTCTTCTGAAATTATCACATTTGTAAAGACTCTACTTTGACCGTTGACTGTTGACTGTTGACTGTTGACTAATGGAGTTGACGGAAGTGTTTCTTCATCGACCGACATTTTATAAAGGCTTAAAGTCCCGAAGCCTCCGTTTAGGAAATATATGTTTTCTTTAGCATCGTCAATCGTAAGTGATGAAGGATAATCTCCGTCGGCAAAGTCGAAGCGTTTGACAATCTCTCTTGACGAAGGATTGATGCAGAACAAAGCCGGCTCACATGGTGGCAAATAACCGCCGCTACATAAAACCCAGATATTGTTATTTTTATCCAAAACGATAGAGTTAGGTTCTGGCGCAACTTCCATTTCCGCAACAAGCGAATCTGAATCTATATTGACAAATTGTATCGTAGAATTGGAAGTCTCAGGCTGATAGAAATTAGACCAGTTTGTCACGACGACTTCATTGCCAACGCGCACCATTCGTTCTGTCGTATTGCCTAATTCCACGAATCCTGTCTTCTGCATCGTCTCAGGATTTATAATCCAAAGTCCCGTCGATTCCTGATCAGAGACGTAAGCCTTGTTTTTATTGATAGACATGATATGACGCGGCGATGTAAAACCGTCTAACTTCGACTTGTATTTCATAGTCTTAGGATCGACTTTATAGATATACTTACTATTATTCACCACGATATACATTCCTGTCTCGTCGAGCATCATCGAGTTCGCGACATCGCCGAGAGGCGCGTTATTAACTCTGTAGAAAAGATTATTCTCCACCGTATCAGCCTCCGGATCATAAAACGTAAGAGATGAATTGGCGTAGGTGAAAGTTCCTTCGTTCAAGACAAACAAACCTTTAGCGATGTTAGTTTCTTGAGGTGTCGGCTCTGGACCAGGTTTACATGAAACAAATGTTAATAATAATCCTAAAATAAAAATGTTAAATAATTGTCTTTTCATAGTTTTACGCATTGAGCTGTGAGCCATGAGCCGTGAGCCTAGTCGTATTGCCCAAGGCTCATTGCTCATTGCTCATAACAGTTTATAATTTAAATTCCAAATAAATCTCGTATGAGCGTCCTGGCATTGCGCGCCAGAGAACGGTCTGATAAGATTCGTTTAATAAGTTATTGATTTTAAATTCTAATCTAAATCTGTTTAATTGTTTTCCAAATGAAATGTGATGTAAAATGTAATAAGGTAATTGATAAGCAAAGAACTCGTCATCGTTCATGCTTGTAGTACGTTCGCCTGTAAATTCAAGGGTGTAGTTCATATTCCACGACTTCCATCTCACTTCCGCAAAAGCATTGGCGTGATGTTTAGGAATGTAAATCAGCTGTTTGCCGTTAGCATCGTATTGCTGAGCATATTCACTTTCGTCGGTAGTATGTGAATAGACATAATTCCCGGAGACGGAGAATGTCCATAACGCGAAGTTATAATTCACTTTCAGATGCGTTTCAAAACCGCGAGCCATGACTTCCGATACGTTCTTAGGCATCCAATAACGATAGTTCGTCGGGACCCACTGAATCCAGTCGTTGACTTTTGAATAATATAATCCGCTTCTGAAATCTAAATTAAAATTAACATTCTCGTAAAGATAATTGATGTCAAAATCGAAAGTCTTTCCATTCTCGGCTTTGAGATTCTCGTTACCTCCAGGATACCAATACAAATCGTTGAGAGTTGGATTTCTGTAGTTATGACTATAACCAGCATTGAAGCTCAATCCTTTAACAAAAGGCATTCTGTAAGTAAGAGTCGCTGTCGGGAAGAAACCGGCAGATTTATCATCGACGATGTCGTTACGTAATGTCATTCGCAAATCCAAATCACGATAAATCTTACCATCGAGAGCAGCGTAGAATGAAATAATATCTCTGTTTTTACGTGACAGGTCTGAATCTCTATCCAAGTCATAATCTGAAGAAGTCACGCTTTCGTAATCATATTGCACTTTGGCGTATAACTTCCAGCTTCTGAATAAATCCTGTTGTAAGTCAACAATCTGACGGAAGACATCTGACTTATTCAAGGTATTTATCTGCGTGACAGGAAGTCCGTTCGACGTATATGACTCCAAGAAATAATCTTGTCGCTCATGGAAATAAGCCGACTTCAGCTCTACCCTACCCGAGTTCCAATAATATTTGTAAGAGATAAGGTTACGCGAGAAATCATTGTCGGCGTATTCCTTAGTATTATTGAAAGCGTTAGGCATTATAGGCGGATAGTTTCTGTGACTAAACTGATTCCATGAGACGAGAGACAGGAGTGAGTTCTTGAAGCGAACTTGCAATTCAGGCATCACGCCATAATCGACGAAATCGGCGTTTTTCTGTTTCATCTCCTGATGAGGAATCGTAGCGATGTTGGTGTAAGTAAAGTCGTTATCACTTGAATTACGATACGCCTTGATTCGAGCAATCATATTCTTAGCTGAATATCCGACTGTGAGATACGAACCCCAAGTGTTGAAGCTACCGTAAGTCTGTTTCACATTTAAAATCAGTCCTTCGTTGAATTTCTGTTTGTTAGCGATATTGACGACACCACCGAGACCGCCGCTGTTAGCAGAAGTCTTGCTTCCCCACTGAAGAGATACCTCATCGGTAAAGAAAACCGGTATCATGCTGAAATCCACTTCGCCGAGCGATGGCGAGTTGAGTTGCAATCCGTTCCAGAGCACGAGAGTATGACTTGCCGTAGTTCCGCGGAACGATGCCGATGCTGTTCCACCCGGACCGTAAGTCTTGATGAAAACAGGCGAATGTTGGATGAGTAACTGCGAGAGCGATGCCGTCTGTAGGCGTTGCATTATCGCAGTATCGATCTTACGTTCCATAGCTTTTTCTTGCACCTTATTATTAATATGCGACGCGCTAATCTCGACATAATCGAGCATAATAGTATCATTCTGCGCCAACGAATTAATATTAAGCACAGTTAAAAGAAACGCTATGAAAAAAATGTGTTTCATTCTTATCAACTATTACATGATAAGAAACGATTTGAACAAAGTCTGTTGTCCGTTGTCTGTTGTCTGTTGTCTTTAAATAACACCATAATTTTAAGTTTTAGTTAATAAATATGTTAATTAACATAAAACTTCCAGTAAGATTTGTCGATTTAATTATAAGATTATTCTCGACCGACTCTTTTCCCGAAAGTCTTAATTGTCTGACAAGTGGCAGGTCTTCTGACTTACTCCTTACGCTCGGCGTCTTCCCATCTTTTTGGGGAAAAGAAAGTGACTTAATGTCGAGCGCTGTTAGAGATCACAGCAGCGGGAACTGTTAGGGATTCGCACCCTATTCCCTATTGAGTCCATGACGGACACCATTTATCGTTTGCAAAGGTAAGAAAAAAAAGTCAACAGACAACAGATTTTTTTTAAAATCTGAGAAACTGAGAAATTGAAAACCTGAAACCTTAGAAACAAAATTCCAAATTTCTAAAGTTCTAAATTTTTCTCAGGTTTTCAGTTTTAAAAAAAAGACGCATCAATTACATATTGTTTATTTTCAATGGTGTAATTGGTACGTCTCTACCGATGACGAATTCTAGAATTTTAGAATTCTAGAACTTTAGAACCAAAATTCTAAAATTCCAAATTTCCAGAGTTCCAGAATTCTACTTCACCCACTTTCCTTCCTCAACTGTCAATTGTTCATTGTTAATTGTTAACTTCCAGATGTAAGTTCCCGAGTTCCATTTAGAGGCATCTATGCTCGTTACTTCATCTGTAATTTCTTGTTGATGAATTTTTCTTCCTTGCATATCATAGACATGAAGTGTAGCGTTGCGCAAGCCGGTTCTTATATTCAAAACATCACCACCCGGATTAGGATAAGCGACAGCGACTTTCAAATTATGTGCGTGAGCTTCTTCGATGGTGAGTGCGGAGGCGGGAAATTTGGTGACAAAATTCCATGACTTATCTCCATTTAAACTATTAGCATGACCTACAAGCAACAAGTCTTCTTCTTTTGTTGATACTATTGAATTCACAAACGTATATATTTCATCTTCACCACTTGTATAATATAGTTCTGATATAGTCTCAAAATTCTCGTCTAAATGTTCTATTATTATCCATGAATCTGTATTTTTATAGTACTCATCTGCATTCCAGTTCTGCACATAGATTAAAGTATTGTCTTCTCTCAAGATAATGCCATTATTGAAAGGTTGAGTTTCATCATCATATGGTGTGCCTCTTTCAATATAATTCACTATAGGCAAAAGTTCAGTTGAATTGTCAAGATTATCATCTATTTCGTACAACCTTGTATCGAAATAATTGTCACCTAATGGATTTTCAACCGAACGAGTTACTGCTGTCAAATATACGGTGTTATGTTTGCTTCTGACAGCAGATACATATTCTAAAGAAGATGTTGTTGGCATTGTATAACCTGGTTGATTAATTGCTTTTTTATCGACAAAATTCATGTCTTTATCGAAATACCAGGCTTCTCCGCTTGGTATAAATGAAAAATTATAATCATTATGTTCTAATACTTGATACAAAATATAATGTGAATCGGTCTCAAGCATGCAGTGTCCTCTATGTCTCCAATAATCTCCATGACCGGTGAGACATTCAATGCCTTTCATCTGAATTATTTCACCTTCAAAATTCATCTTGAAAAAGAACATGGAATCATTTTCGGTCTGATAAGGACTATAGAAAGGTGAACATTTGAAAAACGACCCTACAATGTTGCCTGCATTATCAATAAATGATGTGAAAAGATACAAACGTCCACTAATTTCGTTCGGCATATTATCCCAATCCGGCAGGGATCCGAAATATTCTGTTGTGTCAATAGGAATATAATGTTCGTAACTTTCAACAATATTAAGTTCATCGTCTAATTTATACAATCCTAAAATTGCATTAGCTGGAGGATTGTCGAAGTTCATAAAATAATTTTCCGATAATTTTTCATGGTCAGGACTATATGTCATCAATGCAAACAATTCTCCATTCTCGTTTTCAAGAATCTGGTTGTAAGATATGGAACAATATGCGGGACGGAAATAATTGTTTCTTGCCAACTCAGTACCATCGGCAGATATTTTTACTAAGCCAGGATGAGGTACAGTTGCATGACCTTCTATTGGTAATTTAAATGGAGAATTAATCACGATACTGCCATCTGATAATTCAATAGCATCTGTAAAATTTCTCGTATATGGAGATTCAATATAACTATCCATGAAGAATTCCCATTCTTGAGAAGAAACAATGTTAATCTTACATAGCAGTAGGAACATAATTGTGGTTTTGTAAATAAACTTTTTCATAGTGATAAATATTTTAATGATTTATTTTTTTGCCGTGATCTTTGAGCCATAAACCTTGAGCTGACATCCAATTCCAAAATTCCAGAGTTCTAAAATTCTAAAGTTCTAAAATTTTCTCAGATATCTTCTGTACCAATCAG
>SUWS01000016.1 GCA_015061365.1 Lentimicrobiaceae bacterium
CCTGATAACGCAGTTCTTAAACAAGTCGGTGCCGATGATAAATATGTTTATGTTTTGAACGAAGATAATACCGTCACTTATACACCTGTAAAACTCGGTGTAAGAATGGGCAACAGATACGAAATCATCAGTGGCTTGAACGACGGCGATGTTATTGTTACATCAGGACAAACAAGACTTAAAAACAACATTGAAGTTGAAGTAGTAAAATAATTGAAAAAATGAGTTTATACAGAACATCAGTAAACAAACCTGTCACGATAGCCCTTATCTTCGTAACAGTGGCTATATTGGGTGTGTTCTCTCTTACAAAGTTGTCGACCAACCTCTTCCCTGACATGGGAGAAAACACCATCTTAGTCGTGACATCATATTCAGGCGCGAGTGCTGCCGATATTGAGACTAACGTTACAAAACCTTTAGAGAACGCACTCAATAGCGTTAGTAACCTTAAACACCTTTCGTCAACATCAAAGGAAAACATCTCTGTCATCGCTTTGGAGTTTGAGTATGGCATCGACATCAACGAAGCCACTAACGACGTTCGCGACAAATTAGACATGGTAACGCAGGCTCTTCCTGATGCTGTAAGTATTCCTACCATTTTCAAATTCAGTCTGGAAGACATGCCTATCATGCTTTTGTCGGCAACAGCAGAAGAAAGTCTTAGCAGTCTTGACAAGATATTGGACGATAAAGTTGCAACACCATTGGCACGTGTAAACGGTGTTGGTACGATTTCGGTTTCCGGTGCTCCTAAACGTGAAATTCAGGTTTTCGTTGACCCGGATAAATTGGCAGCATACGGAATCACTGTAGAATCAATATCATCAACATTGGCATACGAAAACCGTAACACTCCCGCTGGTACAATCGACATCGGTTCTAACACATACTCAGTGCGTGTGGAAAAAGAATTTAAGTCGGCAGAAGAGATGTTAAATGTCATAGTCGGTACTTCACCTAACGGCGCTCCTGTATATTTGAGAGACGTAGCAAAAGTTAATGATGGTGAACAAGAACGTCTGCAAAAGGTATATAGCAACGGCAGACAAGGTGCTATGATTACCATCCAGAAACAAACTGATGCCAACACTGTTCAGGTTGTCAATGGCATAAAGAGAGAACTGAAAAAACTTGAAAAAGATCTCCCGTCCGATATTAAAATCAATATCATCATGGATGGCTCAACAAATATTACAGATACCATCAACTCCTTGAAAGACACTATCATGATTACTTTCTTGGTTGTTATGGCTGTCGTATTCCTTTTCTTAGGAAGATGGAGAGCTACTATCATCATCGTATTATCTATCCCAATCTCGTTGGTTGCATCTGTCATTTACCTCTTTGCGACTGGCAACACTCTTAACATTATCTCCATGAGCGCATTGACCATCGCCATCGGTATGGTTGTTGACGACGCTATCGTGGTTTTGGAAAATATCACCTCTCATATCGACAAAGGTGCGAAACCTAAAGAAGCTGCTGTTCATGCGACACAAGAAGTTTCTATCTCTGTTATCGCCTCTACATTGACAATGCTCGCGGTGTTCTTGCCATTGACAATGGTCGACGGTATCATCGGAATCTTCTTCAAACAATTAGGCTGGATCGTAAGTATCATTATGATTGTCTCAACATCAGCAGCCTTGACACTCGTACCAATGATGTGTTCAAGAATGTTGAAACAGAATCCGAGATCACACAGATGGCACACAATATTATTCACACCTATTAACAAAGGTCTTGATGCATTGAGTCGTGGTTACGGCCGTCTTATCAATTGGGCTGTAACACATCGTAAATCTGTAGTGTTTATCGCGTTGCTTATCTTCGTCGTGACATGCGTCACCACACTTCCTAATATGAAGTCAGGTTTCCTCCCTGCCATGGACCAAGGTCGTCTTTCAATAAGTATCGAACTTCCAGTTGGTACAGGTGAAGAAATAACAGGACAGCTTGCAAATGAATTGTCGACGAAATACAGAAGTGAAATACCAGAGATTAAGATGCTCAACTATAATTATGGTATGGCGGACGAAGACAACGCTTTCGCTTCTATGCAAAACAACGGAACGCACATTATCTCAATGAACATTGATTTAGGCAGAAAGACAGAGCGTGAAAGAAGCACTCAAGAAATAGCAGAATATATTCGTAGAGATTTAAGAAACAATACAATCATTAAGAAGTACAACGTCAGTGAAGGTGGCGGTATGGGTGGTGCGACCTCATTGAAACTCGAAATTTATGGTTATGACTTCCAGAACTCTGATAAAATTGCTTTTGGATTGAGAGATAGCCTTCTCAATACGCCTCAGTTCTCACAGGTTCTCGTCAGCCGTGATGATTACACACCGGAATATTATGTTGACTTCGACCGTGAGAAATTAAGACTCAACGGCATCGATGTCACAACAGCTTCTACAATGGTAAGAAACCGTATTAACGGTTCTGTGATGACATTCTTCCGCGAAGACGGCGATGAATATAATATCCGTGTCCGTTACGCTCCGGAGTTCCGTCAAAGTATTGAAGATATCGAAAACATCATACTCTATGGTTCACAAGGACAAAGTATCAGAGTAAAAGATGTGGCGCAAGTTGTTGAAGGTATGACACCTCCTAAAATCGAACGTAAGGACCGTGAACGTGTTGTAACAGTGACAGGTATTGTCGCTAAAGGCTATGCTTTGAGTGAAGCTGTGGAAGTTGCTCAACAACATATTGAAAAAGCTGAGATACCAACAGAGTTCATGGTAAAGATTGCCGGTGACTATGAGAACCAACAGGATTCCTTCTCAGGATTGTTTACCTTGTTGATATTAATTATCATCCTGGTCTACGTCGTGATGGCATCACAATTTGAGTCATTACTCGACCCGTTCGTCATCATGTTCTCAGTGCCATTCGCTATTGTCGGCGTTCTCATAGGTTTAGCGGTGAACAATATGGCGTTAGATGTCATGGCTATGATCGGTATCTTGATTCTTGTCGGTATTGTTGTAAAGAATGGTATCGTGCTTATCGACTACGCAATCTTATGTCGTGAAAGAGGTATGGATGTTAATACAGCTGTTGTCACTGCTTCAAAACAACGTCTGCGTCCTATCTTGATGACAACACTTACAACAGTTCTCGGTATGATACCTATGGCGTTAGGTTCAGGTGAAGGCGCTGAAATGTGGAACGGACTCGGTATAACAGTGTCATGGGGCTTGACAGTCTCTACTTTAATCACACTCGTCCTCATCCCTACCCTTTACGCTATCTTTATCTCGAGAAGAGAAAAACGTCAAGCTAAGAAACAATTAAAAATTAAGAATTAAAATAAATGGGTTTAAGGTTTAATGCTTAAGGTTTAAGATTGAATTTCGATAAACTTTTAAACTTGAGAATATCAACTAAAAACAGCTTTAAACCTTAAACTTTAAACAAAAAATCTGTTGAACTTAGTTATAAAAGTTACAGACATGTTTCACCATTAAAAACAAATTATCATGACAGGAATATTCATAGCATATAATCAGGCATATTACGAAGAAGTGATTGAGCTTTTGGAACAACATCACACCAAAGGTTTCACACGATGGAATGAGATCAGCGGTCGTGGTAGTCGTGGTGGAGAACCACATTACGGAACTCACACATGGCCAACTTTCAACGATGCGATACTTACTTTCGTTGAAGATGAATTCGTTGATGAGATCTTACAAAGTCTTCACCAACTCGACATCCAGACTGAAGAACTCGGACTCAGAGCTTTCAGCTGGAAGATAGATAAGACTATATAATTATAGTTTTGTGCTGTAAACTTACAAAAAGAAAAAGTCGGCGAGAGCCGACTTTTCTCTTTTGGTCAAACATTTATTTCTCTTGTTCGAAAAGCACCGATATGTAACAAACCAAAAACAACAAAAAAAGAAATTTGCAATATCGGCATTGTTTGATCCTAAAAACAACCAACCAATTTTGTGCAAATGTAATAACTTTTTAATTAAGCATTACGTGACAAATAAGTTAACGGGCATATCTATTAAGTTAAAGGAATATGTTAAATCTTACATAGATAAAATTATGAAATTTATTGTGGTAATACGAGTGTAAATTGAAAATATAATCCATATTATTGGGCTCTTTCTTCTAATGCTATAATAAGATCCCTGTATTTTGCCGCTTTCATAAAGTCAAGTTCTTTGACCGCTTTCTCCATCTCTTTCTTGGCTTCTTGAATGGCTTTTCTAATATCTTTTTGCGAGTTATATTTTACAGAAGATTCTTCCGCCACAGACTTAACTCTCTCTTCAACAGATTGATAATCCTTAGGCTGTTTAGAAAGCGTTTTGCTCATAGAAGTGTCAATAGATTTTATGATGGTTTTTGGTGTAATTCCATGTTCAATATTATATCTCATCTGTATCTCTCTTCTGCGTGCAGTCTCATCTATTGTCTTGCGCATCGAATCTGTGATTTTATCAGCATACATAATCACCAAACTATTTGCGTTACGAGCCGCTCTGCCAGCAGTTTGAGTCAGCGATCGTTCAGATCTCAGGAAGCCTTCTTTGTCTGCATCCATAATTGCTACAAGTTGAACTTCTGGCAAGTCAAGACCTTCTCTGAGTAAGTTCACTCCGACCAACACATCAAAGACACCGCTTCTCAATCCAGTCATGATTTCAATTCTTTCTAAGGTATCTACATCTGAGTGTATATATCTAGTATTGATATTTAAGTTGTTAAGATAACGTGTCAGTTCTTCCGCCATTTTTTTTGTCAATGTCGTCACCAATACTCTTTGTTCGTTTGCCACGACTTTATTAATTTCGTCTATCAAATCATCTACTTGATTATTGCAGGGACGAACTTCTATTATCGGATCCAACAATCCTGTTGGTCGAATTAATTGTTCAACATAAATACCTTCAGTTTTCTGTAATTCGTAATCGGCAGGTGTTGCGCTTACATAAACTGTCTGACCTGTTAAAGATTCAAATTCATCAAATTTGAGAGGTCTGTTATCCAATGCGGATGGCAAACGGAATCCGTATTCAACTAAAGTCTGTTTTCTGGATCTGTCACCTCCGTACATTCCACGGATCTGCGGAACTGTGACGTGACTTTCGTCAATGATGGTTATGAAATCGTCCGGGAAATAATCTATCAGACAGAAAGGACGCGTTCCTGGTTCACGACCATCGAAATAACGCGAATAGTTCTCAATTCCACTGCAATAGCCTAACTCCCTGATCATTTCTATATCGTAGCATACTCTGTCTTCAAGACGTTTCGCCTCTTCAAACTTTCCTATCTCCTTGTAATATTCCACCTGCTTAAACATATCAAGTTGAATGTCGTTTGTAGCAGATTTAATCTTTTCTTTTGATGTGACAAAAATGTTTGCAGGGAATAATGTCAGACTCGACAACTGTTCTATTCTGCTTCCTTTTATCGGATCAAACGATTCAATCTCTTCTATTTCATCATCCCAAAAGATAATTCTGTATGCAATGTCGGAATAAGCCGGAAATACATCTAACGTGTCGCCTTTTACTCTGAATTTTCCATGAGTAAACTCAATGTCATTACGGCTGTAAAGAGAATCAGACAGCTGACGTAATAAATCGTCACGATTAATACGTTTGCCGATCTCTACATATATGACATTATTTTCAAAATCTTCCGGATTACCAATTCCATATATGCATGATACAGAGGAAACAACAATAATATCTCTTCTTCCAGACAATAGTGATGTTGTCGCGCTAAGACGTAGTTTCTCTATCTCATCATTGATTGAAAGGTCTTTTTCTATATATGTATTTGTCTGTGGTATGAATGCTTCAGGTTGATAATAGTCATAATAGGACACGAAATATTCGACGGCGTTGTGAGGAAAAAATTGTTTGAATTCGCTATATAACTGAGCGGCAAGGGTTTTGTTGTGACTTAATATCAGAGCAGGACGATTTAGTTCCGCAAGCATATTCGCAATTGTAAATGTCTTACCGGACCCTGTCACACCTAAAAGTGTCTGATATTTATCACCATTTAGGATTCCTTGTTTGAGTTGTTCTATAGCCTGAGGCTGATCGCCGGTAGGTTTGAAATTCGATTCCAATTTAAAATTCATTCCGTCTCCTCCACTGATTTTTCTTTGAGATTAAATGTCATTATCAAAGGGTAATGGTCCGATGTGGTTTTCTTTATCCTTTTATAATCAACGACATCTATCATATCATTATACCAAAAATAATCTATTCTTAACAACGGCAACGGTCCGCAATATGTTTTGCCGATTCCATGAGAATTAGTTATAAAGGCGTCCTGTAATCCCGTTGAGGACATCTGATTATAAGTATAGGAAAGCGGGGTGTCGTTAAAATCACCGCATATAATTAAAGGAAGATCGTCGTCGGGAAGATTATTCAACAGTAAACCAGTACTTTTCGTTCTGCGCTCAAAACCACTTTTTAATTTATAAATCACAGATTTTCCGTGAGTTTCAGCTTCTTTGACAATATTATTTGCGTCATTGATATATTCTATTTCTTGCTTTGAGATCCCGAAAGAATTGAAATGACAATTCACAAGATAGAAACTCCTGTCCTTGTTAATGTTAATTTTTTTTATGTCAGCGAATCTGTTAATACTCTCATCTTTAAAAACACTTACATCCTCTATCTTGTACTTTGAGAAATAACTGTTTCCATTGTTTACATTATAAGAATAGTATTTATAACCAATTGCTTTTAAGAAACTTTGCGCCGTGTTTTTAGGCCATTTCCCAGATTCCTGAAGACAAATCACATCAGGATCTTGTTCTTTGATGAAGTTTATCAAAGATTTTTTTACATCAGAAACACTTTTAGAATCATCCTTATAATCTCTAAACACGCAGACATTATAAGTCATTAATTTTAACTGTGCATCAGATTCGTTATTTTCACCAAAGGAATATGAATTTAGGAAACCAGGTATTGATATTAGTAGAGTTAATATTGGTATAACAAGTGTTCTTCGAGCTTTTAATAATAGTAATATTATAAGAATGATTATGTTAGCGAAAAAAATCAACCAAAATCCTAATCCGAAGAATGCTGCCCACACGAATTCTGATGGATCGATATGAGGCGACAATGCACATAAAATAGCAGATGGAAATATCGCAATCCCACAAATACCTATTATTAATTTGGTGAAGCCTTGTAAGATTGTATTTCTTCTCACTTTTTCATTCTCTCTTACCATTATTTTTTACTTTGTCTGAATAAATATTCTTTCTCCTTTTCACTTAAACTCGAATATCCGTTCTTTGCGATTTTCTCGAGTATCCTGTCTATCTCTTCTTGTTCTTCAGCACGTTGCGCATTATATTGTTCATCCGACTTTGGTCTTTGGTGATAATTGTCAGCATTCCTTGACTTTACTTTAATTTTAGGTTTACGTTTGAAGAAAGATAAATCGATGTTCTTTCGTAACATATATGCATACAGAAATCCCCACAATGCTCCGCCGAGATGCGCTATATGTCCTCCGGAATTTCCCGTTGTAATACTAAGGAAATCTATGATTACGAATACAATGGCAACCCATTTCATTTTAACCTGTCCTAATAGGAAAAGATTAATTGGATACTCTGGTTGATAAGTTGCCGCCGCTATCAATATCGCCAATACCGATGCTGATGAACCTAATGCCACCGCGCTTCCTTTCATGTTTTCAAATACTGGAAACGCATTAAACGCCATGATGAAAAACAACGCACCAACAATCCCACCAACGATGTATGTCGTAAGCAGTTGTTTTTGAGAGAAATATTGAAGAAAGATCTTGCCCCCGTAATATAGCATCAACATATTGAAAAACAGATGCCAGAAGTGTTCTTGAAGAAACATATAAGTAAATATGCTCCATGGTTTTTCGGCTAAGGCAGAAATATCTGATGGAACGGCGAATAATTTAGTCACGAAACTTATGTCACTAACATTAAACAGCCATGTAAAGACACTAATAAACAAGCAAATCAGCCAAATGGCGATATTGACAAACATCAATCTTGATAATACAGATTTCTGTAAGAAAAAATATTTAATTCCGTCTAATATATTTACTTGAAATGGTCTCATAATCAATAAAGGTTACCTTTCTTTTTCCAATATAAGATTAAAATCAAACCAAAGAGCATACCTCCGAGATGGGCGAAATGTGCCACGTTGTCGACAGATGTGAATCCAGAGAACAGTTCTATTATACCGTAGATGAGAACGAACCATTTAGCTTTGATAGGTATGGCGAAATAGATATAAAGCGTAGAATTAGGGAACATCATACCGAAAGCGAGTAAGATTCCGTAAACGGCACCTGATGCGCCGACGGTCGTCAACATATTGAGATATTCGCTCATCGGTATTATATGGTTGGCCGCAATTCTCACATTTTCATATCCTTGTAATGTCGTTACGTACTGAATGTATTGAACGAGTTCCTGAATGAGACCAGCTCCTATTCCGCAAATAAAATAGAAGAGCAGGAATCTGTTCGGTCCCCAAATGTTTTCTAATGTATTACCGAACATCCATAAGGCGAACATATTAAAGAAGAGATGCGCGAAATTACCGTGCATAAACATATATGTGACAAGCTGAAATGGTTGGAAATCAGATGCTCCAATATAATGTAATCCTAAATAGTCTGCGAGATCAATACGTAATACAACGTCGCAAGCTATAGTCGCTAAAAAAAACAAGACATTAAGTATCAATAAATTCTTGACAACTGTCGGTAACAGCGAAAATCCGCTTGGTCTAAAATCACTCATAATATTAACTTAAACGTGTTTTTAATTCATTAACATTCAATATTGTATAAATTCTCTTGCCATCAGGCGACACTTCCGAGACGGCGCATGCGAAGAGACGGTCAATTAAATCTTGCATCTCTATAGCATTTAAAGTTTGTCCCGACTTGATAGCCAATTGCGATGCCAATGAATTAGCGAGATTTAATTTCTTATCTAACTTCAAATCAACGAGATTTGTTTTATACATATCCAATATCTTTTCCAAAAGTGACACCGCGTCATTACTCTTGCTGTCAGCAGGTGTGCCGTTGATAACAAAAGTAACATTATTCATTTGTTGTATCCTAAAACCAATCTTCTCTAAATCATTCTTAATTTCTCTTAACAATGATGCGTCATTAGCACTTAATGTTATATGTTGAGGGAATAATTCCTGTTGAGACGCCTCCACGTTGTTTTCCATTTCTTTAAGGTATTTTTCATACAACACTCTTTTGTGTGCAAGATGTTGGTCTACAACAAGTAAACCTGACTTAACTGTAGTAATGATGTAAGTTTGTTGCAGTTGTATGTAAAGATTCTTATTGTCAACATTTGATATTGTCGGAGCCTCGTCGAAGTTGCTTATTTTGTTAATGTTGCTCGCAATAGTGTCATTGCTATCTTCGTACATTATTCTCCAGTTTCCTGAACTGACACGTGGTTGTGGATTGACTTTGAATGGATTAAAGTCAGGATTGTACTCTATCTTAGGTTCTATTATCGGTCGATCCATTCTACTTGCCTCGCCGAAATCTATACCCATATTAGGATTAACGTCAAAATCTAATAGTGGTGCTAAATTATTCTGTCCTATCGACTTTCTCACGGCAGAGTGTAAAATTGCATATACTAATTTAACGTCTTGAAAATTTACTTCTGTCTTAGTAGGATGAATATTTATGTCAATTTCTTTCGGGTCTATCTCAATATTAATGAAATATCCTGGAAAACAATCTTTTGGAATTAGTTCTTGATATGCGTTTTCTATTGCATGATGCAGATACGCATGTTTTATAAATCGTTTGTTTACAAAGAAATACTGTTCACCGCGTGTTTTTCTGAGGAACTCCGGTTTCACAATAAAGCCATTAATTGATGCCGTTTCCGTTTCTTGTTGTACATGAAGTATCTTTTTATCGTAATCTTTGCCGCAAAGTCCTACTATTCTTTGCTTAAGATTGCCTTTGGGAAGATGATATACCTCTTTGTCATTATTTATGAGCGAGAAACCGACTTCAGGATTCATCATCGCTACCCTGAAGAACTCGTCAGTGATATGACGCATTTCAACTTCATTAGATTTCAAGAAGTTACGGCGTGCAGGTATATTAAAGAAAAGATTCTTCACCGTAAAATTAGTCCCGACTGACATGGGTTTAGGCAGTTGTTCTTTTACAACAGATCCTTCGATTAAAATCTTAGTTCCGAACTCATCTTCTTTTCGTCGTGTCATCAGCTCTACTTGTGCCACTGCTGCGATACTTGCTAAAGCTTCACCTCTGAAACCCATTGTTCTGATAGAGAAAAGATCTTCAGCTTTCTTGATTTTGGATGTAGCATGACGTTCAAAACACAGACGTGCGTCCGTTTCTGACATTCCACAACCATTATCAATCACGCAAATCATGGTTCTCCCTGCATCTTTCACGTACAGATCTATTTGCGTCGCTCCAGCATCCAATGCATTTTCCATCAATTCTTTAACAACTGACGCAGGACGTTGTATCACCTCACCGGCAGCAATCTGGTTGGCAACAGAATCTGGTAATAATTTAATGATATCGAAGGACATAAATACTTGATTTTATTTACCTAAACTGAGGAACATTTCAATAAAGTTCTCAATTAATGGTGTTCCGAAAATTATATATATGAAAAAGGCAATCAATGTAAAGAAAACGATATGACGCATTCCTTTAAAACCTATCTTAGAGCGTTTCTCCTCATAATCCTCTGGGGCGTAACCAAAACCAGTTCGTATCCTCATCCTACGTTTTTCATGTTCTGACAGTTTGGAATCCAATCCCATCGCAGCTTTCTTTTTTTCGAGTGCTTCTTGGTTGGGATCATAGTATCGAGGTACATAATTGAATTTCCTCGGCTTAGGAGTATGAAAAAAGTAAAAACCCATATCTATAAAATTTATTGATTAAGACTACAAAGATAATTATTTTTTCTGACTTTATACCGTTTGCAAACGGGCTTTTTTTCGTATCTTTGACGTGATTTATTTAATATATTAAAATGGGAATTATGACTAAAAAATGTCCTCGCTGTCACGTCATATTTGAATGCAAACATGACTCAAATTGCTGGTGCTCAAAATACAACCTTACAGAAAACGTAAGAGAATTTCTTAAAATTAATTATGTTGACTGTCTCTGCGAAAATTGCTTGAAAGATATAATATCGGAAATCAGATAATTATGAAAAGGTTTGTATTTGCTTTAATATCAATAATATACTTTTTTATCTCCTGCGACAATTCCACTAAAGCTTACGATAATGATATTGAAGAAAACTCTTCGTTGAATTTGGTTCGCTATGCCGAGAATTTTGAGATTTATCCATATAAATCGGGATATAAATTAATCATTAAAAATCTGTCGAAGCGTAATGATACAGAATTCTATCTATTTAATGACAGTATTAAAATACCATCCGATTTGAATGACAAGATAATAATCAGAACTCCTATAAATTCCGCGATCGCTTTTTCATCAACGCAATGGGCTGTATTTCAAAAACTTGGAGAATTAGACAGGGTAAAAGGTATTTTAGAAAGTAATTATACTAAAAATGAAGAAATACTAAGACTTGTGTCTGAAGGTGAAATTATTGATGTTGGAATGTCGACAAACGTAAATACTGAGAAAGTAATTCATTTACAACCAGATTTGATTTTATACACTCCATATCCGACCTTAGATTTTTCGGATCTTGGAAAATTAAGCGGTTCAACAATGCTGCCTTTCCCCGATTATCTTGAGAGTCATCCTCTTGGACGTGCAGAATGGATGAAGGTAATTGGGATTTTATGTGGAAAAGAGAATGTTACAAATAAATGGTTTAGCGATGTCGTAGAACGCTATGAATCATTGTCAAGTATATGCTCGGAAGTCGAAGATAAGCCAACGGTATTTTCCGACTTGCCTTTTGAAAACCAGTGGTATGTACCTGGTGGTAAAAGTTATATAGCAAAGATCTTCAATGATGCAGGTGCCGATTATATATGGAAACATAACGAATCGACAGGAAGTCTTCATATTGATGCTGAAAACGTTTTACTTAACGCTCAAAATGCTGATTATTGGAGAGTTATCAATTCATACGACGAACCCTTTACGTACGAAAGATTGGCAAAAGAAAATGAACTATATCCGCTATTCAAAGCTTTCAAGGAAAAACAATTGTTGGTTTGCGACGTAAGGGAATGTGGATATTTTGAGCAATCGCAATATGAACCTGATGTGCTTTTGGCTGATTTCATATATCATTTTCATCCGGATCTGTTAAAAAAAGAATGGAAGAATTATGCACCCAAATATTTCAAGAAATTAGTTAAATAATGAATCATAACAAGCTAAATATCATATTATTATTGTTGATAATTATTTTAGGAGTAATATTATTCTTCCTAAACTTATTCTTAGGTTCTGTAGTGATTCCTTTCAAAGAATTGTGGAATGTCATACTTTATCCGGAGAGTAATCCTACAATATCGACGATAGTTTTTGACTACAGGTTGCCTCAGGCGGTTACTGCACTTTTGGCGGGTGCTGCTTTATCCGTCTCTGGATTATTGATGCAGACATTGTTCAGGAACCCTCTCGCCGATCCTTCTATGTTAGGAATCAGCAGCGGCGCAGGTCTCGGTGTCGCTGTAACTATATTATTGACAGGCTTTTTAGGAGGCGAGGCTCTTTCATCTTTCGGATTATGGTCTAATATCGGAGTCAGTTTAGCCGCATTCTTGGGCGCGACATTAGTACTAATGTTGATTTTAGGATTCAGCAGTCGTGTGAGAAATATGACAACTCTGATTATCATTGGTTTGATGATTTCATATCTCGCAGGTTCGTTGACCGACATAATGAAATTTTTCAGCGTGAAGGAAGATATCCACGCCTTTGTAATCTGGGGTATGGGATCTTTTTCAGCGGTAGGAACAAGTAAATTAGCTTTTTTCTCCATCGCAATATCAATGGGGTTGTTCGCAAGTTTATTTTTACCTAAGATTCTAAACATCTTATTGTTAGGAGATTTATATGCGGAAAATTTGGGAATAAACATAAAAAGAAGCAATTTTCTGATAATATTGATTTCAGGATATTTGACTGCTATTGTCACGGCATATTGCGGACCAATCGCCTTTTTAGGGTTAGCGATTCCACATTTGGCGAGGTTTATATTCAGGACAAGCGATCACAGGATTCTGATTCCTGCCGTTATGTTGATAGGAATGCTTATTAGTCTGTTATGTAATCTGATTGCACGTGCTCCCGGATTTGAAGGTAACCTGCCAATAAACGCCGTGACCGCTCTTATAGGTGCCCCTGTAGTGATTTGGATTATTTTAAGGAAAAGATAAACAACTGATTTTAAATATAATGAATATTCTTAAAACGAGAAATTTACATATTGGTTATAAAGACGAAGCAATATTGCCGCCTATAAATGTGACTTTAAATGAGGGTGATCTTATAGCCCTTATAGGACCTAACGGTGCGGGCAAATCCACTCTTTTTAAGACCTTGACAGATCATATAAAACCTGTTTCCGGCAGCGTCGAATTGATGGGCAAAGATCTTTCAGAATATTCACAGAAAGAGAAAGCCAAATTGATTGGATTGGTTTTAACATCTCGCCCGGATGAGATGTTCCTGAAGGTGCGTGATGTTGTTGCGAGCGGCCGCAGTCCATATACAAATTTCTTCGGTAAGATAGAGAAAGATGATGAACATATAATTCATGAATCACTTGAGATAGTAGGAATAAACAACCTGATTGACAGATATTTTGATACTTTAAGTGATGGTGAGAAACAGAAAGTAATGATTGCAAAGACAATCGCGCAAAACACACCGATAATATTCATGGACGAACCTACAGCATTCATCGACTATCCAAGTAAAATTGAATTGTTTTCACTGATGAAAATGTTGACAAAAGAAAGAAAGAAAACCATAATCTTCAGTTCTCACGATTTGGAACTTCTTCTCCGATACACAGACGATCTATGGATAATCTCAAAAAACAAGAAGTTGATTCAGGGTAAAAAAGATGAATTGTTAAACAAAGGTATCGTCAAAGAATATTTTAATTTGAAAGAAAACATTGTTATATAATATGAAAGATTATATTTTTGAAATGAAGATGAAAGTTCGCGACTATGAATGCGACGCTCAAGGAATCGTTAATAACGCTAATTATCAGCATTATATGGAATACACTCGACATGAGTTTATCTTATCAAGAGGAATAAGATTTTCCGAGTTACATGAGCAAGGCATAGATCCTGTTGTAGCGCGTATCACATTGGAATATAAGTCGCCTTTGAAAGGTGGCGACGAGTTCGTATCAAAATTAAATGTTAAAAAGGAAGGGATAAGATACGTATTTGAACAGCATATATATCGTGTTGAAGACGAGCGGCTTTGCGTCAAAGCCACAGTGGAATGTGTCTGTATCGTTAATGGCAAACTACGTACCCATGAGGCATTCGACAGAATTATCCCGAATGTCAGTTGACGATCTTTGATTTAGAAGACTATTAGAATTCATGAAATACCGCCACTTTTTTTTACCTGATCACGACAACATAATCAAAATTATTGTGTAAATTTGTGATTTGATTTTACGTTTAAAAACAACTATATATGGCTAACATTTTTTCAAAAGTAGAACAGTCGTTTCTGATGGAATCTGAGATTTCAGAAATGACGACCTTAGTTCCTTACATCATAACCGACAGCGTTCCTAAGTTAGGTGTAATGACAGCCTTACGTTTTTTAGAATGGGTTTCAGAAAATCCAGAAGGCGTCATCAGTCTCTCTTCAGACAAATCCTTAAAAAATTTTATACATTACACGCATCATTTCTTAGATCACTGGGACGAGAAAGAAACCCAGAAAGTGTTGGAGAGATATGGATTGGACGGTGTTAAGAAACCTGATCTGTCGGGACTTCAATTTGTGCAGATGGATGAGTTCTACCCTATCTCACCTAAACAGCACAACTCATTTTTCAACTATGTTCACAAGAATTATATCGATGGTTTCGGACTCGATGCCAAGAGAGCTTTGTTCATAAACAGCGATGAGATACGATTATATAATGGTAAATCATACAGAGAAGTATTTCCAGACTATTCCATCGATTTGAGTCTGCGCTTCAGACAAGCTGTCAATGAAACAGAACATATACAGCAGCAATCGATATTTATGATAGATGACTGGTGCTCGCGATATGACGACAAGATAAGAGACAAAGGTGACATCGGATTTTTGCTGACCACATTAGGTTCAGATGGACGAATCGCTTTCAATATTAAAGGTACTACCATGCACTCCAATGTCGCATTACGCCAGACCAACTTTGCGACACAAGCCGACGCAGCATCGTCATTAGGAGGCATTGAAGTGGCAAGAAATCGCATGGTCATCACAATAGGATTGGAAACCATAACAAGGAATCCCGATACCGTCGCTATCGTGTGTGCCGCCGGTGAGTCTAACGCATACACTATCAAGAACGCTCTCGAATCGGAGATGTCGACACAATATCCTGCAACAGTTTTACAACGTTTAGACAACAGTCGTTTCTACCTTACGAAAGGTGCGGCGTCACGCCTTGAAGATACCGTCAACAACTATTTCTTCAAAGGCGAATGGAATTTCGAGAAGACAGAACGCGCCATCATCGGATTATGCAAGAAGATAAATAAATATGCTCACAAACTTACGTTGGAAGACTTGCAAAACGACAAACGTTGTCGCATGATTCCTAACCTCAGTCTTGACACGGTACAGGAAGTCATCAAGGCTACTGAGATGAAATTACAAAGAGGTCTCGCCACACCGACCAACAAAGTCATCTACAATTCCGGACCTCATCACGACGACATCATGCTTGGTATCATGCCGCTTACTAACAGACAGTTGCGTCCGGCAAGCAATGACGTACATTTCGCTGTCATGACATCAGGTCATAATTCCGTGACGAACGGGTTCCTGCTCAATGCCTTCAAGATGGTTCTAAAATATCTTGAGAAAGACGAGATTCAGATGGTACATTATCCCGATTTCTTCGAAGAAGGATACAAACACAAATTCGACAAAGACATATATCATTACTTGGACAGCGTAGCCAGAAACGATCAATATCAGATGGACAGAGGATTCTGCCACAGACTTCTGCGTTGCTCCGTTACGATATGGCAACTCAAGAATATAGACGAGTTGAAAGCAAAATATCAGGAAGTGATCGAAGTGTTAGAAAACAGTTATCCTGGTGAACCTAACACATCCGACTTGCAGCAGCTTAAAGGAATGATCAGGGAGTTTGAAGAGGAATTGGTTTGGGCTTATAACGGTGTTCAGGTAAATCACGTTCATCATTTGCATCTTGGTTTCTATCAGGATAAAGGCATCACAAAAGGAGTCAATGTCGAACGTGACGTAATGCCTATCGTTAGACAATTCAGAGAGATACAGCCTGATATTATCAGCGTTACCTTAGACCCTGAAGGCAGCGGTCCCGACACACATTATAAAGTGTTGCAAGCCACAGCGGCAGCCGTCGCCGAATGGAGCAAGGAAAAAGACCTGTCGAATCTCAGAATCTATGGGTATCGTAACGTATGGTTCAAGTTCCATCCCGTTGACGCCAATATGTATGTGCCCGTCTCATTAAACGCATTGGCGGTATTAGATAAATCTTTCGCCGCAAGCTACCTTTCTCAGGTAAAAGCCGAATTCCCTAATCCTAATCACGACGGTCCGTTCAGCGACATTTCCAAGAAGACATGGATCAAACAACTGCAGGACATCCAATTGATATTAGGTAAGAACTACTTCTATGAAAATCCTCGTCCTTTAGTAAGATCAACACACGGACTAATCTTCATTAAGGATATGAGCGTCGATGAGTTTATAGCGATATCAGAGGAAATGAGAAGAAGATCTGAAGAGGTATTTTGATTTTATTATAATCAACGGTGTTATGGATAATAATATAAAAGAACAGGTTCGTATTCTTTGGGACAAATGTTTTTCTGAAGAAGATAAGAGATTCGTAGACCTTTATTTTAAAATGAGATATAACGATGAGGATAACATTTTCATTGAACGGGAAGGTAAAGTGGTTTCCGCATTGCAACTCATCTCCTATCCTTTCTCATATTATGGGAAAACAATCGGATGTGCATACATCTCCGGAGCATGTACCGACCCTGACTATCGTTCTCAAGGACTTATGAATGAGCTTATCTTAAAATCTCTTAAGAAAGCTAAAAACAACGGTGCCTGCTTCGCCGCATTGATTCCAGCGTCAGAGAGTCTTTTTAATTATTATTCAGGAACAAATTTCGTCACGACATTCGACTACTCGAAGATGCATATCAATATTAGTCGACAAACCGCGACTAACACTCAACAATCGGTGATGGTATCAAGATTTGAACCAGAATCGGAAGAAGAGTTTTATGAAGTCTATGAATATTTCAACAATAAGATGAGAAGCCGTAATTGTTGTATCCAGCATGACGAATACGACTTTAAGGTTATCACAGAAGATTTGGATATTTTCGACAACAATCTGCTTGTAGCTAAATATGGTGACGACATCTGCGGGTTAGCGTTCTGTTATCTGAGAAACGATGCGATTTACATCAAAGACGTCTTCGCTGAATCGAGTGCCATCTTCAGCGACTTGGTAACAGCTGCTGTGAATATGTTCGAGAATGAATCTGTAAATATCATCATTCCACCAGTGACGGGACAAAAGACACATCGTCTCGGAATGGCTCGTATCATTGATGCTGAGACTATGCTGAGAATATATGCCACAACGCATCCTAAACTTAAGATGGAGTTATCTCTCGTCGATTCGATCATGACGGAAAATAACGGAACCTACTACATTAATAATGGTGTCTTGGAAAAGAAAGATTCTATAGGTTCCAATGTTGTAGATATTGAACAACTGACGCAAGCCTTATTCGGCTATCATACAGAAATGCTACCTGATAAGTTAAAATCTTTTAACAATCAGGCAGCATTTATGAGTTTGATGTTAGATTAAATCGAATTGATGAAGTCTAACATCAAATTCTCTTTTCGTTCAGCACATTCAAACAATCTCCATTGCGCTTTGGTACGCACTAAATTGTGTTCCGGATATTGTATTTTATAATAGGTGTCGCCGTTGATGTAATCTGCCAGGAATCTGACAGTTTGCATATATGGGAACAGTTTTGCGGCGTAAGGAAGGTTCTCTTTTTCTATCGGCAGCAAAAATGACTTCGTTCCTTCTAAGTAGCCTTTTGTGAAAGCTTCAAAGATTTCCATATTGAAATCGATATTGTTCAAGTCCTTGTCGTCTTCAGCTCCGGTATTGGCAGCAGAACGTAAGAAGTCGCCGAAGTCGGAGAAAATGAAACTCGGCATAACTGTATCCAAATCGATGACACATAAAACATTTCCGTCTTTATCAAAAAGCATATTGTTCACTTTCGTGTCGCAGTGGCATATTCTCTTAGGCAGTTTGCCTTCACGGTAAAGCTGTTCTCCACGACACATCACCTCTGCCCTTTTCTCTATTTCGTCGAGATAATATCTCACTTCTTTAACACGACCTACGACATCATTTTCAACTGCTTCACGTAATTGTGAGAGACGTAATTCTATGTTATGGAAACTCGGAATCGTCTCACCTAAGGTTTCTTCAATATCAGAAAGCATAGATTGAAATTCTCCGAAAGCGAGACCTGCCGTATATGAATATTCTGGTGTGACAGCCTGATAAGTGTATGAATCTGAAATGAAGACCATCAAACGCCAATATTTCTCACCATCAAAATAGAATCTTTTGTCATCTTTTGTCTTAATAAAATTTAAGACTTTACGGTCGAGGTTGGTTTCATTTTTCTCAATTAATTTCTTACGGATATGATTTGTAACTTTCTCGATATTATCCTGAAGTAAGTCAACATCCTGGAAGATGGCATTGTTGATACGTTGCAAAACATATTTAGGAGTTTCACAATCGTTGACATATACCTTAAATGTGTCGTTGATAAGACCTTCACCAAGAGGTTTCACCTCATTAATCTCGTTTTCAACATTGAACTTTAATACTATTTCCTTTAAATTTTCCATATCGTATTTTTTCGTAAAAATAAAAAATTAAACAATACGAAAATGTACGAATAAAATTATTATTTTTACAGACAAATAAAACATATCTAAAATATGATGAAAAGACGATTATCAGTTATTTTAGCTCTAACGCTAAGCATTTTAATCTCAAGTTGTTCAAATAAAGTTGATAGTAATTCAGCTTACTGTATTAAGGACAATCAGATTGTATTTAACGAACCGGAACGCATAGAAGGTCAGAAGAGTGTACTCCAACTTGCTGTTGATCCTATTCCTGTAGTTCGAATGGGATTCATCGGGCTTGGAATGCGCGGTGCTGATGCCGTAAATCGTATCTCTCATATCGAGGGTGTAGAGTTTAAGGCGTTGTGTGATTTGTTGCCTGAACGTGTTGAATCTGTTCAAGAATATGTCATAAAAGCGAAGAACCTTCCGGAATGTGCCGAATATAGCGGTGAAGAAGGTTGGAAAGCATTATGCGAACGCGACGACATCGATTTAGTCTATATCTGTACCGACTGGGTGAATCATGTTCCGATGGCGGTTTATGCGATGCAACAAGGAAAGCACGTCGCTATTGAAGTTCCTGCAGCCACAAGCGTTGAGGAATGCTGGCAGCTCGTCGATGTCGCTGAACAAACGCAACGCCATTGTATGATGCTCGAAAACTGCTGCTACGACTTCTTCGAATTGACGTGTCTCAACATGGCACAGCAAGGTTTGTTCGGTGAAGTGATTCACGCACAAGGAGCATATATCCACAACTTAGAACCTTTCTGGGCTCATTATCAAGGTAACTGGCGTTTAGACTTCAATCAGAAACACGCTGGCGACGTATATGCAACTCACGGACTCGGACCTGTCTGCCAGGTACTTGACATCCACCGCGGCGATAAGATGGAATATCTCGTCTCAATGTCGACACCTTCTTATAACGGCAAGAAAATAGCCGAAGAAATGATGGGAACAGAAGATTTCGCTAACGGTGACATGACATCGACCTTGATAAAAACCAACAAAGGAAAGACTATCTTGATTCAACACAATGTCTATACTCCTCGTCCTTACGACAGATTGTATCAACTTACAGGAACTGAAGGTTTCGCCAACAAATATCCTTATCAAGGATTTACACTGAAAGAAGAGAATGTACCTTCTGACGTAATTCCTGATCATGAGAAATTAGACGAACACGGCTTCGTTTCTAATGAGGTAAGAGATTCTTTGTTGGTTGCATACAAACATCCTATCGCAAAAGATATTGAAGAAAAAGCCAAATCTGTCGGCGGTCACGGCGGCATGGACTTCATCATGGACTACCGTCTGATATATTGTCTGCAAAACGGACTACCATTAGATCAGGATGTTTATGACGCAGCAGAATGGTCGTGTCTCGGAGAACTGACAGCAGCATCAATAGAAAACAACGGCATGCCTGTCAAATTCCCTGACTTCACACGCGGTGACTGGAATAAGGTGAAAGGATATAAGCATGCGGTGAAATAATTTATAATTCATAATGCATAATTCATAATTAAATAATAAATCAAAATTAATAACTAATTGCTGATGGCTAATAGCTGACAGCTAAAAAAATAAAACTATGAATAAAAAATTTGCATGTCCTATTTGCGGTTATGTTCACGAAGGTGAAACCGCTCCTGAAATTTGTCCACAATGTAAACAGAAAGTTCAATGGAATGTCATCGAAGAAGGTGCAGCCTTGAATTTTGTAACAGAACACGTTATCGGTATCGCTAAAGGTACAGGCGACGATATGATTAAAGACTTGAACGCACACTTCATGGGTGAAGCTACAGAAGTCGGAATGTATTTGGCTATGAGCCGTCAGGCTGATCGTGAAGGTTATCCTGAAATCGCCGAGGCTTTCAAACGTTATGCTTGGGAGGAAGCAGAACACTGCGCAAAATTCGCTGAGTTGTTAGGTGACGTTGTTTGGGATACCAAGACAAACCTTGAAAAACGTATGATGGCAGAATGTGGCGCATGTGAAGACAAGATGCGTATCGCACGTATCGCTAAAGAACGTAACCTTGACGCTATCCATGACACAGTTCACGAGATGGCAAAAGACGAAGCACGTCACGGCAAAGGCTTCGAAGGTTTGTTCAACAGATACTTCAAGAAGTAATTAAAGATTTAAGGGGACAATTAACAATTAGGGTGATTTCTCAAGAAATCACCCTAATTTATTTACTTAATAATATATTTACTTAATCTCATCGCCTATCAATATTCCTGAAACCATCCAGTGATTGAAGCTGCTTCCTTCATCGTCGCCTTGAGGTATCGCTATCGTTATCGTATGTTTTCCTGGCTTCAAGAAACTCAAGTCGAAATAGACAGGTTGCGTAGCTGTCCCAGGACACCATCCCGAACGCGATAAATCTGATGAGGATTGTCCATTCCAGAAATTACCGGAGACAGGATTCATCTCACGATAAGTAGCACAATCGCATCGCCATGGTGTATGGACGAATCTTTTTTCACCATCTATTATGATTGTGTTTTCCTTAGGGTTGAACTCGTCGCCACCACCCCAGCCGCCATGACCGGTACTGATATATCTTAGTCTGAGATTCTCTATATCTTCTGGAATCTCAAATTCTACCGTAAGACTGTCGGTCTTGAACATACGTCCGTAGTGCTGACCTGCCATTTCCATGACATTACATGTGTTAAACAAAGGTAACGTCCAATCATCGTTTTGAGACAGATCCCAGGAATAACTGCCTGGGTAAGCGAGAATATCGAGACTCAATTTATGTCCGCCACCATCATAATTACCTATGAATGCACCTATCAAAACTTCGCCACGAAGATGTTTGCTCAGATCTGTGACATCTTGCTTGTAATATGCGACATCATCCCATTCCAATCCGTCAATCTGAACTCTGCCGTTGAAATGACTGACACCGAACGGAGTGAAGAAACGCATCAGTTCTACTACCGGAAGAAAATCGTCTTCCAACTTAATAGCTCTGTATGTTATATCTCTCCTGTCGGTATATGAATGAAGCAACTGAATGCTATCAATAAGAGCGTCTTTCAGACTTAATTCTCTTTCTGTAGGTATTACGAATACGGAACCTGAACGATCATACGCGTCGCCATTAGACTGTTCTTCCACCTCGATGAAGATACTGTAATGTTCAGGAAGTGTGTCTAAATTAATTTTCTTTAAGATTAATGTTCCGTAAGCGAAATGTATTACAGAGTCGTAAGGAATCTCACCTTCAAACTTATCTATCTCAGCGAAATGTATCTGCTCTTTATCGAATACCTGTTTCCTGATTATTAATTTCTCTTTGGAAATCTTGTCAATATCTCTTAAAGACATACGCATTCCCAAATCGGCAGGTATGGTTTCATTCTTTACCTTCTTATCTTTCTTAATATTCTTTAACTCTAATATTCTGTTTCCGTTAATAGCCTGGCGAATCATAACGCCTTTCAATGCGCCTCTGCTTATGCTTGGTGTTGCATCATAACCGAGAGATTCCGTCATCCATACTTCTATGGTATTTGAATTGATACTTGTACGATATTTCTTACATTCATATCCTTTCATCATTTCAATACCTTCCTCTGTAAAAGTCACATTGTTGTTTTTCAACGGAAAAGAAGAATAATAAGCATCACCATCAGCAAAAGATATTTGTATATACGCGCTGTCTTTTTCATAATCGACGTATGTTATGTCTGTAGAAATACCTGGTATCAACTCTCCTTTGAAGTCGGCGATATCTTGTATTAATAGTTGTTTTCCGCTACGTTTCACTTCCATAAAGGAGGTGTCACCATCATTGGATCCTTCTGAGTACATCTGGTAAGTGAGACGTTGTTGTGCGTTAGATGTTAAAATAAATAAGGTAAAACTTAGTAATAAAATAATTCTCTTCATAATAATCAACTTTCTATTTCTCAGTTTCTATAATT
Organism: Lentimicrobiaceae bacterium; assembly: GCA_015061365.1. Lineage (GTDB taxonomy): Bacteria > Bacteroidota > Bacteroidia > Bacteroidales > F082 > Limimorpha. The sequence continues at coordinate 23,188 of SUWS01000016.1, forward strand.
ATTCATATTATAAAATCTTCAGGTTTAAAACCGTTGAAGTCACCGGAACTCATAAAGCCGCCAACCATATTCTCTTTAGGAACATCATTAAGGACTTCCAACAACTCGTTTTTTGAGTGGACGACTTTTATGTCATTACGACCGAAGCCTTCAACGATCCTTTCGTCTGTCATCATCTCTAATTTCTTTATTGCCACAGCATGTGGATCGTAAAATACTATCGCTTGATCACAATTGTCGAGGCAGTTCTTATAGTGATCGATAAACACTTCACTCAAGCTGCTATAAGTGTGAAGTTCAAATACTATGAGCAAGAATCTGTCTTTGTATTGTTCGCGTAATGCTTTCACTGTAGCTACGACTTTTGAAGGGGCATGGGCGAAGTCACGGAATAACAGAACGTTTTTATCCTTGTTTTCGAGCATTAATTCAAGTCTTCTCGATGCTCCCTTGAAAGTTCTAATCGCCTCATAAAATGTCTCATCACTTACGCCTATTTGTTTGCATACGTTATACGCTGCGTTGACATTTTTCATGTTATGTTCACCGAAGACTTGAATCTTAATCTTGTCATTATTCACGATGAGGAACGTGTCTTCTCCCTCTGAAGTGTACGGATGTATGTCATATCCGTATGTTTTTACGGAAGCGTTATCAGCTATTTTTCTCGCTTCGATGTCGTTATTGTCGAAAATGAGACAACCGCCGTTTTCAATGGTATTTACGTAAATTCTGAATTGTTCGAGATAACAATCGAATGTCGGGAATACATTGACGTGGTCCCAACCTATTCCGCTGATGACAGCTATATTGGGATGATATTTATGGAATTTAGGGACTCTGTCGATTGGTGAGGTGAGATATTCGTCACCTTCGATGACCATATATTTTGCAGTCTCACTGAGGCGTACCATTACGTCGAAGCCTTCAAGTTGAGCACCTACCATGAAGTCTGTTTCAATGCCGGCATATTTCATAACATGAAGGATCATGGATGTTATGGTAGTTTTTCCGTGGCTGCCGCCTACTACGATTCTGATTTTGTCTTTGCTTTGTTCGTAAAGATATTCTGGATAAGAGTATACTTTAAGTCCGAGTTCTTGTGCGCGTAACAGTTCCGGATTATCGATGCGTGCATGCATTCCAAGGATTACAGATTCGTAAGTCTCATCTAATTTCTCAGGATGCCAACCTAATTCGTCAGGCAATATTCCTTCGTTTTTTAGTCGTGTTCTCGAAGGCTCGAAAATCTCGTCATCTGAGCCTGTCACCTCGTAACCTTTCCTATGTAATGCTATGGCGAGGTTATGCATCGCGCTTCCGCCTATAGCTATAAAATGAACTTTCTTCATATTGAAATCTTTTCCGCAAAGATAATAAAAGAGACGCCACGCATAACATGACGTCTCCTAAATTTATGATATTTTTCTGTTGTTATTTGTTGACGATTATTTTTTGTGAAGTGCTGTTGCCGTTAGCTGTTTCAACAGTCACGTAATAGAATCCGTTCGTCCAGTTCTGTGTGTCAACTGTAACGTTGTCTGATGATGCTTCTTCGCTGTGGATCAATTGTCCTACAGCATTATAAATCTTAATTTTTGTTAAGTTAGTTGCAGTCACGTTGATTACAGAAGATGCAGGATTAGGATAGATGTTAACGTCATTTAAGGATTCTATTTCTTCTACATTGACAGATTTATTATCGAATTCAAAAGCAAATTCATATCTAAAGTCGTTATCGGTACTTGTTCCTACCATAAGTGTTGTGTTGTCGCTATCTCTAACACCCCAGAAACCACCTCCGAAGCCGTTACCTTCTGTATTTCTGATAGTCATTCTGTAGCATCCAATTTCTGGCAAAGTCATCTCATGATTATATATAGTCTTTGGTTCTTCATACTCGAATGAATAAAGGACCTCATCATTATCCATATTCTTAATCTCTATTGTAAGATTTTCAGGGTCATTACCTGTTTTAAGTTGAAGTTTAATATAACCATCTTCTATCACTAATGGTTCTGCAACAGAGATTTCATAAATGTTATCTACTGGATAACCATCATTATTTCCATTGATTTCTGTTGCTTCTATAACAAAGTTTGAAGCATCGCCAAATACAAATTCTGGAAAGATAATTTCAGTGTTTTCTCCAACTGCGATATTGCCTTCCCACTGATATGTTGATAATGTTTCATTGCCGACTTTTACATTAAATACCGCCGATGTCAATGATTCTGTTCCTGCATTGTTGAATGTAATGCGTGGAGACATTTTTCCTGAGCATGAACCTAAGACGACATCCTCAACATTTTTAATGACTAAATCATTTGTGAATGATAATTCAGACAAAGGTAATTTAACTGCTTGATAAACTTCTTTATTACCAGAAAAATTTTGCACCCAAGCAACTATGTCGCAATTTTCTCTTGGAAAGCCATCCATATTGATTGTAGCTTCTATTGTTTGGATGTCGGATGTCAACTGTGTTCCGTTTTGATTTGGAATCATATCTCTTGTGACGAAATTAACTTCCTGCATTCCTTGCCAAGTACGTTGAATATGCGATTCTGTCAAAACAATAAACAATCTGACGTCATTCGAATTACACTCGCCTACCTTATTTACTGTGGCAGTAACCTTACATTCTGTGCCAGACTGATATTCGAAAGAGAGATCTATTGTATATGGACTTGACACATTGATTCGTTGGTTATAGGCGTTCATGCCTTGATTGTATGCTTGTTGTGCATGTTGTTCATTACCTCCGTTACCGCTCATTGAAGGAGAAAGCATTCCATCGACTTTTACTGTAGGATAACCTGAAATATAATAATAATTAGCACGTGCATTTGTTTCATTAGTATACAACTCAGGGACAGAGAATGCACTTGTATGGTATGCTACTGGAGCGACAGATTTACCTTCTTCCAACATTCTTCCTATTGCTGTTGCAGCTCCTGGACACCAAGGACAATTAACACCTGTAAACACTTCAAACAAAACGCATTCACGTGCTACGTTTTGAGCCATAATTGAACTCGAAATGACTAACGAGATAATGATTGTAAGTAATGTTCTTTTCATTTTGATAATTATTTTTTATTTTGTCTTAGACTTAATTTTTTCTACAAAAAGAATAATGCTATACAAAAAAGAGAGACATCATAAAATGACATCTCTCCAAACGTTTATGTATATTATTTGTTAACTATTACCTTTTGTGATGATTTAACGCCTTCTTTTGTTTCTATATTGATGTAATATAAACCATTAGACCATGAATCTGTACTGATCTCAATCTCATTATCATCCACTTCTTGCGAATAAATAAGTTGACCTATTCCATTATAAATGTCGACTCTTCTCATATTTGTTGAGGCAACATTGATTTGTGATGATGCTGGATTTGGATATACATTAATTTCATTCAAATTTTCAACATCTTCTACACTTTCTCCATGATACATCAATTCTATAGGCAATTCATATCTGAAGTTGTTCTCGGAATTACTACCCATAACGACTGTTTGATTATTATCATCTTTAATGCCCCAGAAACTATTTTTACTTATGCCATTTCCTAAAGCATGTTTTAAAGTAACTCGGTAACAACCGAAATCTGGTAATGTTATTTCTTCCTGATACACCTTATTTGCTTCTTCAAATGTCAGATTATGGATAATTTCATCTGATTGCATATCCTTGATTTCTATGCTAAAATTCTCTGGATCATCACCAGTCTTAAGTTGTATCTTCATATATCCATTTGGAAGATTGTATGGAGTTACTACATTGTACAAATACGTATTGTCAAATGTGTACTCATCAACATTGTTTCCATTTAAGTTTACCAATTCGATTTTAACAGCATCTGTTTCTCCAAAATCAATCTGATCAAACATTAATTCAGCTTCTTGATCTTTTAAGATATTTCCTGTCCAATCAATTGAGCCGAGTTCTGTGTTACTGCCGTCAGTAATAATGAAAGTAGCTGAATTTATTGTTTCAGAACCATAGTTTCTAAATGTCATTCGTGGTTTTATTAATCCTGAACAAGATTCTGCAGGTACTTCTTCAACTTTTGTGATACCCAAATCATATTGAGGAGCAGTATCAGCTATAGATATTTTTACAGCTTGATAAACTTCTTTGTTACCAGAATAATTTTGAACCCATGCTACAAGTTCCAGATTTTGTTTTTTATATCCAGCCACGCTGAATAATGCTGAGATCTCTTGTGTGTCAGATTCAATCGCGACACCTGATGTCGATGTAACAATATCTCGGACAACGGCGTTCAATTCTTGAAGACCTTGCCATGATTGTTGAATGTGAGATTCTGTTAATGCGATAAAAACTCTTACGTCATTTCCATCACATTCCGCGACTTTATTAACGACTGCTTTCGCGACGCATTGTGTTCCCGAATGATATTCAAAAGAAAGATCAATTGAAAATGGACTTGGAACATTAATGCGTTGATCATAATAAGGTTTGTAATGACTATACATCGAACTTGAGGCTGTTCCTCCGCCTTCGATTTTGTTCATGCCATCAATCAAGACAGTCGGGAAACTGTTGACATTATAATATGTCGCTCTGCCATTAGTTTCTGTTGTTGCATATTGCGGTGGTGAATAGTATGAATTATGAAACGCTAATGGAGCAATCGACAAACCTTCCTCTAACATCTGTGCAATTCCGTTTGCCGCTGCAGGACAATATGGGCAGCCAATACCTGTAAAGGCTTCAATTAAGACACATTCTCTCGCTACGCCTTGTGCAGAGATATTTCCCGCCATCAAGACAACTGCAATAACTGTAAGTAATAATTTCTTCATTTTTAATAAGTTTTAAGTGATTATTCATTTTTACTATATGCGGCAAATTTACATTATTTTTTTCAGAAAAATGATGTTTGTTTTCAGAATATTTCTCATTTTTGCAAAAAATATGTTGGATAATTTAACCATAAGACGTTTCTTGATGTATATCAGATTAGAACAATCACTATCTGATAACAGTGTCGCCGCATATCAACATGACATCGAACTGTTTAGGCAATATTTAGAAACCGTGAGGCATCCTATGCTGATGAAAGATATACATCAAGAGGAGATAGAAAGTTTTTTGGCTTATCTATATGAATTAGGTTTCTCAGCAAATTCACAGGCACGTATACTCTCCGGATTGAGGAAGTTCTTCAAGTATCTGATCTTAGAGAAAATCATCACGATAAATCCTACCGAACTCATCACCTCACCCAACATCGGCCGTCATCTTCCCGACGTACTTTCTTATGAAGAGATATGTTCCATGATTGACAGCATAGATCTGAGTCAGCCATTAGGTCATAGAAACAAGGCGATGATTGAGGTGTTGTATGGTTGCGGATTGCGAGTGTCGGAACTAATCACGCTTAAGATAAGTAATATCTACAAATACGATGAGTTCTTAAGGGTAATTGGCAAGGGTAACAAGGAACGTCTGATTCCAATCAGCAGGTCGATATTGAAAAGCATTGAGTTATATGTTGACGGAGAGAGAGTGCATCAGCCAATAAACGCAAAATACAGCGATACCTTATTTATCAATAGAAGAGGCAATGCGCTGAGTCGGCAGATGATTTTCCTGATCATAAAGGATCTCGCCGAGAAGGCTGGTATAAAAAAGAATATCGGACCACATACGCTCCGACATTCCTTTGCCACTCATCTGTTGGAAGGCGGTGCCGATTTGAGAGCTGTGCAGCAGATGCTCGGACACGCCAGTATCAACACCACAGAGATATACACCCATATATCAGACCAATATCTCAGAGAAGTGATAGCCACTTATCATCCGAGATATTCATAAAAACATTAATATAGATCTTCAACTTTCAGTTCTACTTAAGGATCGACAAAAACGCCCCATACCACATCGATAAGTTCATCGTTGTTGAAGTAGAAATCCATCATTAACTCGTCATAAATTAAGCAAGTATCGCCTTCTTGTTCTTCTTCGTCGAAATCTTTATATCCATTTCGTTTCATCAGGTCTACTATCTGTTTACGGTCCATTTCATATACTCTCTCACCAAACAAGGTAGCCTCTTCGTTATAAGTTGATATGCTCGCCACGACAGGTTTTGTTTTACCTTCAAAGCAGACTGACATACATTCGTCGTCATAGTCGTAGAGAACGGAACAATTCTCGTTCTCTTCAATTATAGACTCCAATTCCTCGTTATTTGATGGTTCGCCCAAAATATTTACAATCTCTTCAACCGACATTCCGAACTTGATGTCGCCATATCCCTTAGAAGGTTCAATCGTTAAATTTTTCATATTATATAAGTTATTCAAAACGTATAGACTTAGAAGGATTTATATTGTTTATCACCATGGCGGGAATCAGCATCATAAGCACCCAAAGCAGGAATGTCCCGACGTTCAATAAGACGATATGCGTCGGATCCAACTCGATAGGTACTGATGACAGGTAATATGATTCCGGTGATAATTTGATGATTTCTGTGTATTTCTGTAACAGACATAGTCCTATTCCAAAAACATTTCCGAACAGCATACCTATTAATAATATCCGGCGCGAACGCTGTAGAAACACTCTTCTGATGAATCTGTTATTTGCCCCCAAAGCTTTGAGAATTCCAATGGTGGATGTTCTTTCCAAGACAATTATAAGAAGCATGCTGATGATAGTGATACCAGCCACTAAAAGCATCAGTGCTATTATTATCACCACGTTCATATCTTGAAGATCTAACCAGTCGAAAATGTGAGGATATAATTCTCTTGCAGTATATGAAATAAGATATGTCGGAATGCTGTAATATATGTAATTGTTTGCCTCTTCAACATCGATGTTATCATTCAGTGTTATTTCAAGATGTCCTACGTAGTCTTTTTCCCATCCGTTGAGTCTTCTGATCTGGTTTAGGTCGCAATAGATGAAACGTTCGTCACATTCGGTGAGCCCCGTTTCATAGATTCCTTTTATGGTGAACTTTCGCCCGCGTGTTTTCATGTCATCGCCCACGAACCAGATTCTCACATCATCGCCAACATTAAGTAACAGTTTGTCGGCTATGATCTTAGAGACGACAACATCGTTAGAACGTTTGTCGTCAGTATATTGTGGGATTTCCCCTGAAGCAAGATTCGAATTGATATAACCCCAATTGTAATCCTTGTCTACACCTTTTAATATTATCCCATGAATCTCGGAGTCTGTTTTAATGAGTCCCGCCTTATTTGCTGTGGGATAAACTCCTTCTATAAAATGAACCGACAATTTGGATTTCAAGGTGCTGTCGTATACAAAAGGCGTCTCCTCTATCGATTCGTTCTGATTCAAGGTCTGTATCTGTATCGGAGAGACAAAACCGACCACTTTGTCCTTGATCTGATTTTTAAAACCGACCACTACAGCAATGGAAATCAGCATTATGGAAATACCTAACGCGATACTTATGACAGCAATCTTCATCACTACGGAAGAAAGGTTTTCCTTCTCCATAGAAAAAATTCTTGATGATATGAAACGTGTTGCTTTCATTTTTTTCTTATCATTGCAAAAATAATCATTTATTCATGTCTATGCAAAAGTTTTTTTTATTTTTATCAGTATTTATTTTTGTTTCGTTCAATAAGTTAAACGGACAACAAATCAACAAGAACATTCTAAAAGCTGAAGACGCCGTTGTCGGAGCGTCGCGTTTAGAATTATATCTATCCACATTAGAGGACATGAATGTCGGGGTCGTCGCCAACCAGACAAGTATTTTTAACGATACACATCTTGTCGACACGCTTTTAAGTCATGGTATCAACATAACAAAGATTTTCACTCCCGAACATGGTTTCAGAGGTACTGCCGACGAAGGTGCTTCAATTAACAACAGTGTTGACGAAAGAACACAATTACCGATAATTTCTCTTTACGGTAATAACAAGAAACCTGAAGAGGCTCAGCTTCATGATATAGACATTCTTATTTTTGACCTGCAAGATGTCGGTACACGTTTCTATACCTACATCTCTACTATGACATACGTTATGGAGGCTGCTGCTGAAAATGACATTCCGCTCATCGTACTCGACCGTCCCAATCCCAACGGGTTTTATGTTGACGGTCCTGTCTTAGAAAAAGAGAACAAGTCGTTCGTTGGCATGCATCAAGTCCCTGTAGTTTACGGGCTCACCATCGGAGAATATGCTATGATGGTCAACGGCGAATATTGGCTTAGCGACAGCCTGCAATGTGATCTGACAGTCGTTCCGATGAGTAAATATAAAAGAAACTCTATTTATGAACTTCCTGTGAAACCATCGCCTAATCTTCCTAATTGGGAGGCTGTCTACCTCTACCCTTCGCTTTGTTTTTTCGAAGGCACGATAGTAAGTGTCGGTCGCGGCACGGAGTTTCCATTTCAGGTCTACGGGCATCCTATGATGACAGATGATTTTGTTTTCACGCCACGACAATCGGAAGGAAGAAGAGCTCCGTTGTTGTGCGGAGAAGAATGTCATGGTGAAGATCTGACGGAATATGCCCATAATTACAAACGTAACGAAAATCAAATAAATCTCAGCTGGATCATCAATGCGTATAATCAGCTTAAGAATGAAAAATTCTTCAACAACTTTTTTATAAAATTATCAGGAACGGAAAAACTTCAGCAACAGATTGAACAAGGTATGACGGAAGAGGAAATCCGTGCGACATGGCAAGACGACCTTGATAATTATATGAAGATAAGAGATAAATATCTGATATATTAAGATTCCTTTTTAAACAACATGTTATATTTTTGTAAAGATAAAAATCATAAAGTCATGAGAAAATTAAGATCATTATTATTTGTTATGTTTATCATAATGTTAAACATTGACGCACAATCCTGCACAAACTTCTTAGTAACAAAAGGTGCTTCTGTTGACGGATCCAACTTCATCACCTACGCTGCCGACTCACACATCAGGTACGGAGAACTTTACTTCACCCCCGCCGCCGACTGGACTCAGGGTAGTATGCGAACCATCTACGACAGAGGAACTAACGAGATAAGAGGTTACGTGCCACAGCCGTCCCACACTTATCAGGTGGTTGGTTACATAAATGAAAATCAGGTCGCTCTTGGAGAAACAACTTTCGGAGGTCGCACCGAACTTATCGACCCGACAGGTATCATCGACTACGGCAGCCTTATGTTCATGGCATTGGAACGTAGCACTTCAGCACGCGAGGCGATAAAAATAATCGCCGACTTAGTAGAAGAATACGGATACGGCAGCGACGGCGAGACATTCTCCATCTCCGACGCCAACGAAGTATGGTATATGGAGATAATAGGTAAAGGTTACACTCCGAGATATGATAAAAAGTTAAACGATACCGTCAATGCCGACAAAGGTGCGGTCTGGGTCGCAATAAGAATCCCCGACGGATACGTCTCCGGTCATGCCAACGCGGCTCGTATCACGACATTCCCTTTGCGTGACGGGAAAAAGTCTATCACGGACAAAGATTGGAAAAAACTTTATAATCAAGATGTGGAAGTCATCTACAAACATGACATCATAGACTTCGCGAGAAGAAAGAGTTATTTCAACGGCAAAGACGCCGATTTCGACTTCAGTGCAGCTTTCGCTCCTGTAGATTTCAGTGCGGCTCGTATATGCGACCTACGCGTATGGATGATGTTCAACGACGTATGCGACGATATGGATCAATATTGGGATTACGCAACAGGCAAGAATTTAGACAATCCGAGAATGCCTCTTTATGTGAAACCGAACCGTAAAATTTCTTTAGACGACATGATGTATTTCATGCGTAACCATTTTCAAAATACAGAGTTAGATAAGTCACAAGGTTTCGGCGCGGAACCGTTCGGATCTCCTTACAGATGGACCCCGTTATATTGGGAATATGAAGGAAAAGAATATTTCCACGAGAGAAGTACTGTCACACAACAGACGGGATTCTCATTCATAGCACAGACAAGAAACTGGTTACCAAATGAAATAGGAGGCATTATCTGGTTTGGTGTCGACGACACAAACTCAACGGTTTACACACCTTTCTATTGTTCGATAGCTGAAGTGCCTGAAGAATTCAGACAAGGCAACGGCAATATGATAACATATTCCGACAATGCGGCTTTCTGGGTCTTCAACAGAGTGGCTCATTTTAAATACCTTTTCTATAACAGAGTCATAGGCGATATACAGAAAGTGCAGAAAGAATTAGAGACACAATATCAGAATGAAGTTATGGATATTGATAAGAAAGCTGCCGAAATCTTAAACAATTCCAAAGAAGAAGCCATCGCATTCTTGACTGAGTACTCCTCAAAATCAGGACAAAACACAGTAAGACGGTGGAAAGAATTAGACAACTTCCTTTTGGTAAAATATTTGGACAGTAATATCAAACAAGAGGAGAACGGAAAGTTCATCGACAACGGACACGGCTATCCCGCAAAGCCGAAACAAGCCGGTTATCCAGACTCCTGGAAGAAAAGAGCGGTAGAAGAGATGTGATTCTTCAGATACCAGCCGTCAATAAAACTAATCTTAAAATCTGTGACTTGTCCTGAAACAAGTTTATGTAAGAAATAATGTTATTTCAGGACAGGTCATTCAAATTCCTCTTCATCAAGATTATCTAAATAATCCTCTTCCCAGTTGTCGGGGATGCCTTCAGCCCATTCATCATCGTAGAATTCACCGACCAATCTCTTGTCTTCTTCAACATCTACATCCGCTCCGACAAAGAATTGTTTCATCATCTTAGCTGGGATCGGAAACATCTGTCCTTCATTACCAGATGAAATCGCGATGCCTATATTATCGGCGTGAAGTTCATTCATCCAGCCGACGAACTCAGCTATGTTCATATTTGTGACGTTGTATCCTTCCCAGTCGTCACTTGCGTTATCAAGAGCGTCATTCTCATTAGCCCAGACCGGAATATATGAATTTTCATCACCATCTTCCACCATAGCAAAAAGACCGGGTTTTGCCTCCAACAACCATAAGTTATCGTTCTCTTTTACCTCCGCAATAAAAACCTTTAATAATTCGATATTGTTCATATTTATAATGTTTATAGTTCAAAGTTCAAAGCTCAAAGTTCAAGGTTCAAGGATCAAAGTTCAATTTCATCTAATTCGAGCCAACGCATCTCTTTCTCATTCAAAAGATCGTTAATCTCATTTAATCTTTTTCCTAATCTCTCTATTTCCTGATAATCTATTTGCTCTTGCATCTTAACCGTTATCTCTTCTTTTTCCATTTCTAAAGATTCGATATCTTTCGCAAGTTGCTCATATTCCTGCTGTTCTTTATACGTTCTTTTCTTCTTACGTTCTGTAGCCTTTGGTTTTTCCATGCGTGTCTCCTGTTTCTGGGCTGCTATCACTTTCTTCTCTTCCTTATTTTTTTCTTCAAGATAATCGTGATATTGCGAGTAGTTACCCATGAAACCTTTCACCTTGCCGTCGCCTTCAAAAACAAACAACTGGTCAACAGTCTGGTCTAAGAAAAATCTGTCGTGAGAGACTACGAGCAGACAACCCTTATATGACTGGAGAAAATCTTCCAATTTCTGTAATGTCAACAAATCTAAATCGTTGGTAGGCTCGTCGAGGATGAGAAAATTCGGATTCGAGACGAGAACCGTCAAGAGATAAAGTCGTCTTTTCTCACCGCCGCTCAACAGAGAAACCGGTTGACGGTGCATTGAATAAGGGAACATGAAATGTGCGAGAAGTTTATCGGCGGTGTACACATTATCTTTACCGTAATGTATAACTTCCGCGATATCCTGTATCGTCTCAAGGACGGTCTTACGTTCATCGAATTTTATTCCTTTCTGAGTATAATAACCGTAAGCCACAGTCTGTCCCGTGACGATAGTTCCCGAATCTGGACTTTCATTTCCCGTTATCATATTTAAGAATGTCGACTTACCGATACCGTTTTTACCTATGATGCCGATACGTTCACCTTTTTTGAATATATAGTCGAAGTCTTTGAGTATCGTCATTTCACCGTACGACTTCGACACTCTGTCCATTTCAAGGATCTTACCTCCGAGACGCTGCATATCGGAGCCGAACTGTAGTTCGGTGTTGTCGCGACGGAACTTCGCTTTTTCTTTGAGGTCGTAGAAAGCGTCGATACGAGCCTTAGCTTTTCCGGTACGCGCCTGCGGTGTGCTACGCATCCATTCGAGTTCATATTTAAGCAGCTGCCCTGCACGTTCAGCGGCGATACGTTTGTTTTCCTCGCGTTCACGACTTTTTCTCACATAATAGTCGTAGTTACCATTATGGGTGTACATCGTACCTTGATAAAGTTCGAAGATCTTATTGCAGACTCTGTCTAAAAAATAACGGTCGTGCGTCACCATAAACAAAGTCTTCGTCGATTGTGTGAGATATTTCTCGAGCCATTCTATCATACCCATATCGAGATGGTTAGTCGGCTCATCGAGGAACAATATATCGGGATCGTCGAGAAGTACTAACGCTAAGGCGAGACGTTTAACCTGACCTCCGGATAATGTACCTATTTTCTGTGTCAAGTCGGTGATTTCGAATGTAAATAGAAGTTGTTTGAGACGTTGTTCGTAAGACCATGCTTGCAGTGAATCCATTTGCGAGATGGCGACTTCCAACTCTTTTTTCGTATATATATTATCGTCATCTACATGATTCTGCAAGGCGTTTTCGTAACGTTGTATCACATTCATGATGTCGGTATGTCCGGTAGAGATGACATCTTGTATTGTCAGTTGTGGATCAAACTGTGGTAATTGTTCAAGATAGCCTATTCTTATATTTTCGTTGTAAGCTATTGTGCCTTTGTCGCTTTCTTCCTTACCGACGAGTATCTTCATCATGGTAGACTTTCCCGTTCCGTTAGCAGCGACGAGAGCTGTCTTTTCTCCTTTCTCAATTCCGAAACTGATATTTTCAAAAAGTAGCTTATCACTGAAAGCCTTGGAAATATTATCAATAGAGATATAATTCATAGTAAAAGAGTTTCGGCAAAGATAATATTTTTTTTAATGCATTATTCATCTGTCAATATAGCACATTCAATCGGTTCTTTGCCTTGAACTATTTTGAATCAAAAAAAAGTTCAGCATTCTGAGTTTAAAGTTCAAAGTTTTTAACTATCTTTGCGTTTCACGTAATTTTGAGGAAAGACAATATGGAAAGCAACGAGTTGGATTTTGTAAACATACCTGTTTCAGAAGATTATAGCGAAGATAACATCAAGCACTTAGAATGGAACGAACATATCAGGACACGTCCTGGAATGTATATCGGTAAGGCAGGCGACGGATCAGCTCATGACGACGGTATATACATCCTTCTCAAAGAAATAATAGACAACTGCATTGACGAATACGTCATGGGATTCGGCAAGTCGGTTGATATTAGTATCATCGACGGCACTGTCAAGGTTAGAGACTATGGCCGTGGCATCCCTCTCGGAAGTCTCAGAAACTGCGTCGGCCAGATGAATACCGGCGGCAAATACGACTCCAAAGCTTTCAAGAAATCCGTTGGACTCAATGGTGTAGGTACTAAAGCCGTCAATGCCACGTCATCACATTTCAAGGCACAGGCCTATCGTGACGGCAAGACCAAATACGTCGAATATTCCAAAGGCGTGCTTCTGACAGAATCAGACATCATCGACACCGACCAAAAAAACGGAACAGAGATAACGTTCACTCCCGACAAGGAAGTGTTCGGCAACTACCATTACATAATGGAATATGTCGAGGAGATGATATGGAACTACGCCTTCCTCAACAGCGGTCTCGCACTATATGTCAATGGTCAGAAATATCAAGCCAAGAACGGACTCTACGACTTGCTCATGCGTAAGATAGGCGGCAAAGAAGAGACATGCGCCTACCCTATCATTCATATCAAAGAAGGCGACTTCGAATGCGCATTCACTCATTCCAACCTGACATCCAACGAAGAATATTTCTCATTCGCTAACGGTCAGTACAACCCACTCGGTGGCACACATCTCAACTCATTCCGTGAAGCGATAGCGAAGACCATCAGAGAGTTCTATAACAAAGATTATGAAATCTCAGACATACGCTCTTCATTAGTGGCAGCCATAAGCATCAAAGTGATGAATCCTGAATATGAAGGACAGACCAAGACTAAGTTCAGCTCAACATTGATGGAACCCGACGGTGTGACAATACGAGTATATATCACCGACATTATAAAACGTCATTTCGATAAGTTCTTACATATCAACGCTGAAGTAGCGGAAGCTCTCATGCGTAAAATTCTCCAGAATGAGAAAGAACGCAAAGGCATGGCTAACATCAAGAAACTCGCCAAAGAAAGCGCGAAGAAAGTCAGCCTTAACAACAAGAAATTACGCGAGTGCCGCATTCATTATAACACGAATCACGAGAAGAGATTAGAGACGACTTTATTCATCACTGAGGGTGACTCAGCATCCGGAAGTATCACCAAGAGCCGCAACGCTCAGACACAGGCCGTGTTCAGCCTTAGAGGAAAACCCTTGAACTGCTTAGGTCTGACAAAGAAAGTAGTTTATGAAAATGAAGAGTTTAACCTCCTTCAAGCAGCACTCAACATTGATGAATCTATTGAGAATTTAAGATATAACAATATAGTCATCGCCACCGATGCCGATGTCGACGGAATGCACATCAGACTGCTGATGCTTATCTTCTTCTTACAGTTCTATCCCGACGTGGTTCGTAACGGACACCTTTATATACTACAGACACCGTTGTTCCGTGTAAGAAACAAGAAACAGACTATCTATTGTTATTCCGATGAAGAGAGAATCAACGCCATCAAGAGCTTAGGAGCACATCCGGAGATAACTCGATTCAAAGGTCTCGGTGAGATATCCCCCGACGAATTCAGCCATTTCATAGGCCCAAACATAAGATTGGAACCTATCATCTTACGTCACGACTCCAACATCTTGGAATTGCTGAAATTCTATATGGGAGGTAAGAACCCGCCGGAACGCCAGAAATATATCATCGACAACCTCAGAATGGAAGACGATACCAATATCGACTCATTAGAGCTGATAGGATAACCTTTTTTTTAAATCTGAGAACCTGAAAACCTGAAAATCTGAAAACCTGAGAACCTGAGAATCTGAAAAGAAAAGAAGGACGTTGAAACGTCCTTTCTTGAATTATTTGCTGTAAACTATGTTCCTACGAATCAACGTGCCATCATCTTTACTGATGACCATGACATACATTCCGTAAGGGTAATCATGCATATCGATAATAACATTATCATCATTAACATCTCTATATCCTAACACTTGTCCCGTAACCGACAATATCTTGATGTCTTTCATATTATCGCATACAATGTTCACGATGCCCTTTGTCGGATTCGGATAAATCTTGACATAATTATCATTCTCTTCCAAGAAGTCAGGCTCTATAAGTTCAACGGTCACCGTAGCAAGAGTTCCATATACATCACTGACTTCTATCGTATATTCTCCCGCGCCAAGATTTTCAAAGATATATGAAGCATCTGTAGCATCAGAAACTTGATCTCCCATAACATAGACGTATGGTGGGATACCGCCATCAGCCTTCACTTCAATATATCCGTCGGCACAACCTTCACATGACGGATTTTGCGTTTCAGATACCGTCAACGTAAGATCATCAGCAATAGTAACAAAAGCAGATTCTGAAGGATGTGACACACCACAGTAATAATTTGTCGTGACGGCATATTCGTATGTCCCGTAATCGAGATTATGATCCGTGTAATCATTTTGTGTCAATTCAGTCGCAATCTCATTTCCATCCCGATAAATATTATATGTGTATGTGCCATCACTCAGATTAATTCTGAACATCCATGAAGATCCGCTGAATGTAGTGAAATTAATACCGTCAAAAGAATATAGGCTGGCATTTTCACTTCCGTTATAACTCGTATATGCAGCAGGAAAATCCACAGTGTTGTTATGGAGCATCACGACCATATCATGGCTGTAGTCTATAACCAAAGGATTATTGAGAGACACGATCTTCCAGCTGCCGTCACCGGTGTAGTTAAAATCTTTCGATGTCTGAAGCTGAAGGCCTCCATTTATATCCTTATAAACCATCAAAGTGTATGTACCGCTTTTGGTGAGATAAACCTGAAACATCCTCATCGCCATTCCGGCGTATTCGGAAAGTTGTTCCGCGGTATATCGTTGTCCCCAATAAAAATTATAATTACCGCCGAATCCATAAGCACTTGGAGTTCCATCTCCATATTTGAGGATGATATTTTCAGATTCCGGAGCGTCCCATGTCAGCATAACATTATTACCCTCGTATTGTGTAGCTGTCAGATTTGTCGGGATTGGACCTTCGTAAGAAACCACGGCATCGGCGGATTCCGACAATAGGGAATAATAACCGTCCGACTTCACGCTTCTCACCTGATATTTATAAGACCCGTAAGGCAAGTCATTTTCGGAAAATGAGTTTTCGGTCACATTATTATTTATGACAAGACCATCACGATACACTTTATAATGATGCGCCTCTTCATCAGGAGTCCATGTTATAGTCACATCATGACCATCAACTTCAGCCACTACATCCGACGGCGAGCTTATAGAAGGAACATTAGGCACGACACCTACCAATATATAGTTGTTTTCGTTGTAGACACCCGAACCGCTACCAGTCCCGCCTGTACCTGGATTGAGAAGTCCTATAGCGAAATATCCGTCGCAGTAGCCGCCCCAGCCCCAGTTGAAATGAAAATAATCGTTCTCGTCATAGCCGTCGCACACGAAACAATGTCCCGCACCGTTAACGTCCCATCCAGAATAAAGTACCGGACGAGCCGCGTCAAGTTCCGACTTCAACATATTCTTCCATTCCATATCAGAATAATATTCCTTATACGCATCGTGAAGAGTAGTGTCATAATCGAAATATTTCTCCAATGCGTATTCAATGTCAGAAGGATATGCACCACTGCCCTGCGGACTATAATTCATATTTACAGACACGCCGCAATGATATGTCAATGTTGCGACAGCATTCTGCTGAGCTTGCGTACTTGTAGCATCAGGTTTAGCAATCATATTATCCCAATCATAAATCGTGTTAGCGAAGTTGACACTTATCGTTCCATAGTCGTTTTCCTCATACGAATGAGAGCCTTCACCTTTATGGGGCCATTCCCAATATTTCATGAGCTGAGCCATTGCCGTCGCTACACATCCTGCCACAGAACCGCCCGGACACATATTCATGTACGGAACATTCTGATCCCAATGTGTGACGACGAGCGGTGCGACGAAAGACCTATGTTCAGGTTCCGGCTTGACACCATTTTTAAGATTATCCCAATCAGACTCTATTTCCTTAGATGCCGCAATGTCATTATCGATAACATATTGTATTTCTTCATTAAGAGAATTTATCCAATATGAAATGTTAGCAGGCATCTCTTCCGTCACGAAAGGGAAATTGTCGGAATATGCCAATATAGGCATCACCCTGTCATCGGCAGATACAACGACGAAACTATTTTCCGTGCTGAAGATATAAAAGTTTTTGTAATCAATTGTTTTACTTAAATCGACGAATTCCGAATTCGGCATAAATGTCTCAGCCACTTTCAACGCGAGATGTTTCTCTACACGTTCTGCCGTCATCGATAATGACATGGAGACAATCAACAATAATAAGAATAATTTTTTCATAATTATAAAATGTAAAAAGGACACGATTCATTTATCGCATCCTTCTAAGGGATTTCTATAAATTATTTTGCGAGTGATTCATAAAAGCCTTTTGCACATATATAGGTATTATTTTTTCACAATTTCCCTTGTTAAACAAGTTTGTTCTGTCTTAATCATTAGTAGATAGATACCGCTTGGCAGATTGGAAATATCAACATGTATACAATCACTATCTACTGATGTGTTTTTGATAGTCTTACCTTCCATAGATATGATTTCTATTGACTTCATATTTTTGCAATTAATATTTATGAAGTCTGATGAAGGATTGGGGAAGACAGAGATGCTATCATCAAAATCCTCATTAACTGACACGCCACTCTCAACGATATTGGTAAATTTTTTCCAAGTATCTGCGTTCTCGTACAGCGACTTACATCCTATCGGGACATATAACGTTCCTTGTTCATACGTATCCGACGTGAATGTATATGAGTTGTTTAAAATCATGCAATCTGGTGGGGTTGTTGCTCCGCAAAAAACTTCCTTAATTGTGACGTTAGAACAGAAGGCATATATCCCAATGTTGCTGACAGAACTTCCTATCCTGACTGAGGATATGTTGGTAGATAAAAAAGCTAAATCACCAATTGACTGCAATGTTTCCGGAAGAGAAACTGTTGTCAAAGCACAATCACGAAAAGCATGCTCACCTATTGAAACTAATGAATCTCCAAAATCAACGTATTCAAGAGTCGTACAACGCCAGAATGCTGTCGAAGGTATGGTCTTTAAGGAATTGGGAATTGATACATATTTCAAACAATGATTGTCCGCAAAAGCTGATTCACCTATTGATGAAACGGAATTGCCTAAGGTCAATGATTCGATATCAGTACCAGTAATCGCTTCATCGCCTATAGTTGTTACAGAGTCTGGTATTTCGATGGAAGATAATTTTACAGCTGTACGAAAAGCTTTATCTCCTATTGATATTAGGGTGTTGGGTAATGAAACATCTTGTAGGTAGATATGGTAGCTAAAAGCCCCTGCTCCAATTGATGTTACACCTGATTCTATAATCACGTGTTTCAGCAATGTAGCACTTGTACTAATATGACCACCGGGAATATCAAAATGTGGATAATCCCACATATCGCCAGTTCCGACAATTGTCAAAGTACTATCATTAGCATTCCAATGCCAAGTAAGATTATCACCACACATTCCGCTGTCTTGAGCCTTAATCGAGAGAGTCATCATGATGACTACAATGATTGTAAGTAAATTTTTTTTCATGTTGTATTTGTTTTAGATTATTTATTATCTTGTTATGACTAATTTTTCAGTAATGCTGTGTTCCTCACATTTAAGGCGGGTTCTATTTATTAAGGGGACTTCTATAAATTCCACTTTCTGACCAACTGATATAACAATTCATAGAAGTCCCCTTTTATTTGTATTTAATATTTTTCTCCTGTTTCCAACTCTTCTTTCGTCAAGGATTTTTTGTCCATCTGTCGCCAGAAGTATGCTATATAAGCCACGACGAACGGAATTATCAACGAGACTATAGCCATCGTCTTCAAGGTAAATTCACTTGAGCAGCTGTTGCTTAAAGTCAGTGACGCTTGTAAGTCGGCTGTCGATGGATAATATGACGTGCCGTTATATCCTGCTATCATGAATATCGCCATCACGGCCAATACCGTTCCCGGAGCTGCGAACCATATTCCTCTTCTGAAATCTTTTTTCAACAATGTCATCACGACACCTGTAACTAACAAGACAGCTCCAATTAAGAACATGATCAGTACGACAGGCATCTGTAGCAGGTTGTGGAGATATTTACCTTTTTCCATAGATACAACACCTTCTGCATCGACGGCGAAACCTTCCATAGTGATGAAGTTAATTAGGACAAGTACCAACATAATCAAGAATCCCACGAAACAAATCAAGAGGCTTTTACGTAATTGAGTCGCCAACTTATTGTCGTCAATATTATTGATCATATACAGTGCGCCGAGACATATTGCGAGGAACATCACCATCAATCCGAATTCCACATTGAAAGGATTAGCGACGGCTTCAAGTCCGTGCCAGCTGTTAGCCCAACGGCTTATCACCGGAGCACCAATATCGGCAACGGCGTTTTTATTCACCATGAATTCCGAACCTGTAAAGAAAGTTCCTACAGCAGTACCTATTAATAAAGGTGCGAGGCAGCCGTTAATGGTGAGGAAGATTCTGAAGGCGTTTTTTCCGAGAAGGTTTCCAGCCTTATTCTGAAATTCGTAGGATACAGCCTGGAAGACGAAAGTTATCAATATTAAGATCCAGACCCAATAAGCACCGCCGAAGCTTGTGCTGTAGAACAAAGGAAACGATGCGAAGAACGCTCCGCCGAATGTTACCAATGTGGTAAATGTAAGTTCCCACTTACGACCTGTAGAGTTGACTATGAGCTGGCGTTCGTCTTCGGTTTTTCCTGCGAGGAAGATCAAGGCGTTACCACCTTGTACGAAGAGTAAAAATACTAAGAGACCGCCGAGAAGCGCGATTAAGAACCACCAATAATTCTGTAAAAATTCGTATGTTACCATGACTTATTCTCCTTTCTGTTCTTCAATTTGAGGACCTTGTTTTATAGCTTTGATTATTATTCTCGTCTCTATCAGGAGGAATAGCGTGAATATCGCTACGAAGAGGAAGAACGTAGTCTGTACTGCGCCGACACTAACACTCGAGACGGCGGCTTTGACAGGGAGCAAACCTTCTATCGTCCAAGGCTGACGACCTACTTCTGCCACGATCCAGCCTGCTTGTCCACATAGATAAACCAAAGGAATCGACAACAACGCGACCCATTGCAGCCACTTCATATTGACGAGTTTCTTCTTATATTCAGCCCAGAGCACCACAATCATGAGTAAGAGCAGGAATGATCCGAAACCGACCATGACGCGGAAAGCCCAGTAAACCAAATTGACAGGAGGCACGAGTTCCTCGCGACTGTCGATATATCCATAGCCAAAATAGTCTACGTTCTCATCGAGCACTCGACGAGCTTCTGCAGCTTCTTCAGGGTTTTTGTCTTTCAGCATTCTATATCTTGTGAAAGCGTCAATTGCCATTCTTCCACGTTTCATCTTTTCTTCTGCCGAGAGGTGTCTCACACCATCAGGCGTTGTATAACCATCAAGCAAGTCGTTGATTCCTGGCACGTAGCCGTCGATGTCGTGAGTTGCAAGTATCGACAACATTCCTGGCATCTCAACGCCAGGCACTATAGAGAAAGGTGCGCGAGGTCCGCCGTTTTCCAAGCCTTCAGCGGCTGCGAGTTTCATAGGCTGATACTTTGCGACGTGTATTCCCGAGCTGTCGCCGCTGAGCATAACAGCGAATGTTCCTATTATGCCTACGATAGCCGACACCTTGATACTTGCGAGGGCGAACTTAGTCTCACGTTTCCTGAGGAGATACCAGCAGCTGACGCCAATGGCGAAGATAGCTCCTGTCATCCATCCGCTGAAGACAGAGTGGAAGAACTTAGAAACAGCGACAGGATTAAGCACCAAAGCCCAGAAGTCGTTCATCTCGTGACGCACCGTGTCGGGATTGAACTCCATGCCAATAGGATGTTGCATCCATGCGTTGGCGACAAGGATCCACAGAGCTGACAAAGCAGATCCTATAGCTACGAACCATGTTGAGGCAAGGTGAACTTTCTTGTTGATCTTCTCCCATCCGAAGAACATCACGGCAAAGAAAGTGGCTTCCATGAAGAAAGCGAATATACCTTCGATAGCGAGAGGCGCGCCGAAGATGTCGCCCACGAACCATGAGTAGTTACTCCAGTTAGTGCCGAACTCAAATTCAAGGATGATGCCTGTGGCGATACCTACCGCGAAGTTGATAGCAAAGAGTTTCATCCAAAACTTGGCAGTGTCTTTCCAAAACTCGTCTTTCTTGACGACATAAAGAGTTTCCATGACAGCCATTATCACGGCGAGACCCAAAGTAAGCGGGACGAAGATCCAGTGATAGGCAGCGGTGAGAGCGAACTGCGCCCTCGACCAATTAACTAATGCGCTTTCAATCATATCTTTTTTGTTTAAATAATTTTCAATTTATCAGACGCACCAATTACATCGTGTTTATTTTCAAAAGTGTAATGTGTCACGTCTCTACATTAATTTTCAACTTTCAATTTTCAACTTTCAACTTGGTATTCGTGAGTTGTGTTCCAACGTACTCGCTTTTTTGTTCGTCGGTTTTTCCCGCCATCACAGGCTTGAAGAAGAACAGACGGAGAACCAAAAACAAGATGATGACCTTAAGGAATATAAGTACCCAGAGCGGCCTTCCCCATGTCATATTCTTGAAGCCTTCGTAATAGAAGTTCCAGATAGAGATGATAGCTTTTTTCATGCTTCACGGTTTTTATTTTGAGGCAACATCGGCATTATCATAGAAGTTGTACGACACCTTGCTTGGATCCCATTTATCTTTAGGAGCGTTGTCTCTTTCCGGATAGCCGATGACAATAGTGTTGAGAGGAAGTATGTTTTCAGGGAGGTGCAATATTTTCGCTACAGCGTCGCAGCGTTCTTTGATAGGATAAGTTCCAGTCCACACCGAGCCGAGACCCATGGCGTTGGCAGCAAGCAATATGTTTTGTGTTACGGCGGAGCAGTCCTGTACCCAGTATTCACGTGCTATACCTTCCAAGGCTCTTTCCATGTTGCCGCATACCACTATCGCTAAAGGAGCATGAGCTGCCATGCCAGCGTTAGGATTAGCCTCAGCTAAAGCGGAGAGTTGTTGTTTGTCGGTAACCACCACAAAATGCCATGGCTGTTTGTTTACCGCCGAAGGTGCCGCCATACCTGCACGGAGCAGTTTTTCTATAGTAGCGTCATCGACAGGCTTGTCTAAATAAGAACGTACAGAGACGCGAGTGGCGATGTTTTCCAATACGACAGTTTCTTTATTGTCTGATTTCTGATTAGATGTACATGATGTTGTCATGATAACTGCAATGATTAGAAGTGCGATGTGATAAAATTTCGTTGTTTTCATAGTGAATAATTTTTGTTACAAATATAAAAAAGTTTCTCACATAAGAATTCGTTCTCATTCAATTTTTAATTTATTGAGACGCACCAATTACATATTGTTTATTTTTAATGGTGTAATGTGTCTCTACAAAAATTTTCAACTTTCAATTTTCAATTCCCATAGTATTCATTCCATTGTTTCAAGACCTCTTGCCAGTCTTCTATTTCACCGTTGGCGATGGCTTCGGCTTGGTTGAGAGATTCTTCATATTGTTTCTTCTCTGCATAACGTTGTTTCATCTCCTCTATCGTCGCCTCGTCTAAGATATGAATTCTGTTACGACGTACACACTCGTCCAACTCCTTCGGACCGAAAGGCTGACCTTGAACGTTGAAGTCGGAAATATTGAAGTTAAAAACAGTTCTCAAAGTGTGACGCACCATCTTCTGACCGCCACGATTGCTCGCCACCTTACGATTCAAGAGTTTACGGATTATATCTATCTCTCTTTGTGAAAATTTATTTCTGCCCATTTTATTCAGTTTAGAGTTTACAGTTAATAATTAACGTTGACACGTCCTGGGAATGAAAAATATTTTTTATGTTGCAAAGATAATCATTAATAATTTATTTACATTTGCATTTGAATATGTTTTTCTTAATTCTTAAATAAGATATGTCAATATGGAGTAAAATCACAGGATTCGCAAGTAAAGATTCTGGTAAATCTTACGATTTTTCTCGTTATGCTGTGATAGACGTAGAGGTCGGACTACAAGATCATAAAATACACGATATTGGAGCCTTACGCTATGACGACGCGATATTTCATAAGGCATCGAAGAAGGAATTCCTGACCTTCATAAACAAAGTAGATTACTTATGCGGACATAACATCGTTCACCACGATGTGAAATATTTGTTTGGTAACGAACAGCACAAATGGCAACTTGTTGACACTCTTTATATGTCTCCAATACTTTTCCCTGAACGTCCGTATCATAAACTCATCAAAGACGACAAACTCATCAGCGATCAAATAAATAATCCTGTAAACGACTGTCAGAAAGCTAAAGAATTATTATATGACGAGATAGAACGTTGGCATTCCTTGTCAGATGGAAAACGTGTGATATTTACATCATTACTGAAAGGGCACAAGGAATTTGACGGATTTCTTAATATAGTGGACGCAAGAAACGCAACTTCTAATCTAACTGAACTGATCGTCGATGTATACAAAGATAAAATCTGTCAGCACTCACATTTAGATTCATTTATTCTTCAGTCGCCATGCGCATTGGCATACGCCCTCGCACTTATTGACACAAGCGACTATCGTTCCATCACTCCTGGCTGGGTGCTGTATAATTATCCTGAAGTTGAATATATAATTAAGACACTTCGCCACACCCGTTGCAAAGAAGGCTGCACTTATTGCAACACAAAGTTAGACATATATCAGAACTTAAACATATATTTTGGCTACGACCGATTCCGTGAATATGAGGGAGAGCCTCTTCAAGAGAAAGCCATTACAGCAGCTGTAGAAGGCAAATCATTATTAGCGATTTTTCCTACAGGAGGAGGCAAGTCGCTCACTTTCCAGCTGCCAGCACTGATGGAAGGACGCACCGTACATGGTCTTACTGTCGTTATTTCACCTTTACAATCTTTAATGAAAGATCAGGTTGACAATCTCGCGAACAGAGGAATCACAGATGCCGTAACTATCAACGGAATGCTTGATCCAATTTCACGAGCTTTGTCCATACAACGCGTGCTCGATGGTGACGCCTCTCTCCTATACATCGCTCCCGAAATGCTTCGTTCAAAGACAATAGAAAGAATCCTAACAGCTCGACATGTGGTACGATTTGTAATTGACGAAGCCCATTGTTTCTCATCATGGGGACAGGATTTCAGAGTCGATTATCTGTATATAGGAACTTTTATCCGTAACTATCAAAAGAGAAAGAAATGCCGAATCCCGGTGTCTTGTTTTACGGCAACAGCAAAGCAGAAAGTAATTCAAGACATTTGTGATTATTTCAAGAACACTTTAGATCTTGAGTTAGAATTGTATGCTTCAACTGCATCAAGGACTAATCTGCAATATTCTGTCATTCACGCTGACACTGATGATGACAAATACCTAAAACTACGAGGGCTAATCTCTGAAACAAATTGTCCGGCTATTATATATGTCTCAAGAA
>SUWS01000017.1 GCA_015061365.1 Lentimicrobiaceae bacterium
ATATGTCCGCTTATTCTTTCCATAATTCGTTGTTAGTTGTAATGACTACAAAAATAACAAAATTAGTCTGAACATTTTGCGCCTTTGTTTTTTTTATTTATAGATTTTAATTTTAGATATTATGACCACGATTTATGACTTTAAAGCATTGACATCAAACGGTAAGGAATTGGATTTCGACCAATTTAGAGGCAAGGTACTATTAATTGTCAACACAGCGAGCAAGTGCGGTTTCACCCCACAGTTTGCCGGTCTCGAGGAACTAAACCAAAGATATAAAGATAAAGGACTCGTAGTGATAGGATTTCCTTGCAACCAGTTTGCGAGCCAGGATCCGGGAAGCGACGAGGAGATTTCTAACTTCTGTCAGATCAACTACGGCGTGACATTCCAGATGATGAAGAAGATTGATGTCAACGGCAAGAACGCCGACCCTATCTTTCAGTTTCTCAAAGACAGAAGCAAGAACATCTTCAGCGACGACATCAAATGGAATTTCACCAAGTTTCTCGTCGCATCCGATGGCGTGACAGTAAGACGTTATGCGCCTACCGTCAAACCTAGCAGAATGAGGAAAGACATCGAGGAGATGCTTATGGTTGAAGCTGTGTAAAAAGAAATGATTTTCAATTTTCAATTTTCAACTTCATCAGTTCGTATCCTTCTTCATACAACGCTAACAGCTTTTTTGTGTCGCGTTCCATTCTGTCGACCACGACAGGTTTCTGCGGACGAATCACGACAATATCTCCACGATCTTCCATCTCTTCTATCATGGAAATCTGCTTGTTATAAATCTTGTTACGATTTCTGATGGCGTCTTGCATCGCGGGATATTCTTTGTAGAAAAGAGATACGTACCTCATTTCTTTCTCAGGTTTTCTATAGCCTTTGTTACGGGTAAGGATGACCACATTATTATCGTAGCCGAGTTCGCGCGCTCTCATTATCGGGATGGAATCGGCTATTCCGCCGTCCAACATCGGCTCGCCGTCGACGTAAGCTATCGGACACACAAACGGCAGGCTGCTCGAGGCCTTGACAATATCTATCACGCGCGACGGATCCTTCTTCTCTTCAAAATAACAGGCCTTACCCGTCTTACAACTAGTAGTCACCATCTCGAAATGTTCCTCGCAGCTCTTCAGTTTTTCATAATCGTAAGGAATTATCTCATCAGGGAAAGTATGGAATAGAAGGTCGAAGTCCATGATATTGCCTTTTTTAATGAGATGCTTTATACCTATATATTTATATTTCTCGAGCAAGTCGATATTGCTATATTTCGCTCTGCCTCTTTGGTTGGAGATGTACGACAACCCGTTACAAGCTCCTGCGCTGACACCAATAGTATATGGGAACCTGATTCCATTGTCCATCAGGCAATCCAACGCTCCACTCGTAAAGACGCCGCGCATTCCTCCACCTTCGAGAATCAATCCGGAATTTGATGTAACTTTCATTGATTTTATTTTTGCAAATATATGTATATTTATCGTGGAAAATAATATTTTTGCAGAAATAGATTCATCAAAATTATGAGAAGATTTTTACTTTTATCATTGGTAATTATAGCTTTCTTTTCGTGTGATAAAAAAGAAGATATCGCTGGTTTCCAATATCCCGACTCAAAAGTCTGGAAACATCGTGTCAATAGCATTGAAGATCTGAAGACATCCGCAGAAAACTTCGATGGAATTGAGGTTGATATTTTCTACCATCCTAAAAGAAACGATATTTATGTCGGTCATTCTTATGCCGACAGCGTTAACAATCTTCGCTTCGACGATTTTCTGTCATCAATGAACGACTCTAAGAAAGAAGATTTATGTTATTGGCTTGACTTCAAACATCTTGACGAAAAAAACGCAGAACAGGCGATTCGTGCATTAGACATAATCGTCGAGAAACATAAAATCAAAGACAAGTTGTTTGTTGAAAGCTATAGTCAGAAAGCGTTGAAAACTGCGAAAGGAAACGGATATTTTACAATGCTTTGGGTCACAAGTCTTTCTTACAAAGAATATAAAACTTTGAACGACACAATTACAGTTATGAATAATATTCGCAAATGTATAAACAATGTTAGTCCCGATGCGATAAGCTGCGTCTCAGCGATGTTCCCTATCTTATGCGACAGTTTCCCTGAGCAGAAGATTCACTTCTGGGACACACCTAAGAAATACACTCCCGAAAATGTTAAGTTCACAAAGAAAATATGCCAGAATGAGAAAGTGAAAATCGTTCTCGTCGATTATCCGAATCCTATTGATTATTAGCGTTAACGCCCAGAATCCTGATATTGATATTTTTTAAATATACGCTATGTTCCGGATTCCATCTGCTGTCGTATTGCGGCGAACTCATATATAACTCAATCTGCGTACTCTTTTCAATATCCTTAAGACTTATATTCTTGGTCATCTGCACTTTAAGCCACTTGCCAGGAGCATAATCGGCACCTACGATATTCTTGGAAATAACTTCCGAATACCAATCCGAATTATTGGACTTTATGTTCAGATTTACAAAATCGTGATGATGTACATCCGCAGTATACATCATGTCAGCGGTAAGAACGACCTTAATCTGCGAGAATCCCGGAGCGACGCTTTCTAAATGAAGTCTTGTTTTCTCATTACCCGACACGCTCGGCTTTGTATCTTTTGACGAACAATAAGCCGAATCTATGTCGACAGAGTTTATCAGATCATATCTCAGATAAGGATTTATAGGATTATTGGTCAGACGATTATTTGTATACACATACCTGTCGATATATTGTAAAACATTGGTACGTTCTTTCATCATATTCATCTGTTCAGGATCTTCTATACGTTCAACCTCTAAATTCTCTTTTATCCTGTATAATTTCTTTTCCCCAGCTTCTTCCGAATAATACAGATCATTAAAAACCAATTTAGTAGATATATTAGTCTGCGTCATAAAACAGGTCTTGACATCACTTCTGAAACTTTGTGTCGTATCTAAGCCATCACTTATCCAATGTACGTATTCTGGAGTCTTTATATTGAAGTTATCACGCAACAAAGCGTTAAGAGACGGAGCTATATCGTTGTGGGAGACAACAGATTGGAAAAGCTGCGGTTTCTCCAAGAAAGGCGACCATATAATCAACGGGACATGATAGGCACTCAACGGATTGCTCGAATAAAAATTCAAACTATGATCGCCCGTAATTATAAATATCGTATTATTGTATCGCTTTGTGTATGAATGAAAAAATTCTCTCAGGGCATCATCGCTATATAGAAATGCAGCGATAAAACCTTTTCTTCTCATTAATTTCTTCGACTCATCATCGGGCAACGACTGCAACAAAGTGTCCGTCATTTCATGATAATATTTTTCTAAATCCTTATTACTGTTAAGAATCAATTTATTATCATGCTGTGATATTGTTACGAAAATATCCATATTTGGTGTCTCAATATCACGTCCTTTGATGACTTCCATACTTCTTTGAAACATCTTTTTGTCGTGATATCCCCATACGGTATAATCGAATTCATTACTTGATTTATTCTTGCTGCATTCCCTATAAAACGGCGACATATAGTCGACCCTTTGAGAAAGAAGATAATCGGAGACCCTGTCAAAATTGAACGAACCTGAATAAAAGACGCTGCTCCTATAACCGTTATCTTTTAATATCGTAAACAAAGAGTTACATTCGGGTATATCTCCGAACTGAAAACCTTTCGTACCATGAGGAACCGAAGCCGTGACAGCGGGAAGTACACCTGCACTACGCGCCGTCGTAGAAAGACAATTGGTCCATAACAAAGAATGTCTTGACAAAGAATCCAAAAAAGGAGTCGCCGTATAACCGTATGCATTCTGACCAAACAAATCTGAACCTAACGACTCTACGATGACAAAGACTATATTGGGTTTGGTATCAACATCTCTGAAATAAGTTCCCAAGACATTGGGGATATTGTCTTCACGTTCCAAAGGATAGCGGCTGTTTGTTATTCTTCTATCAGGAAAAAGTTCCTTATATTTCCTGACATATCTCTCTTCGAACGCCAATTCCGTTGAGTTATATATGAAATCATCATTGTATGAATTATCATTCAGGCATGAATACAAGCAATACCATATTTTATTTACGATACTCTTATCCTGATTCGGCTTTAAAGATAAGACCATAGGAACCGAGACAAACATCAACGTAACAATTATCCACGAACAACGACTACAAACGCAAATTCTTGAAAAACGCACGAAAAGCAATGTAAGCAAAAGCATAACCATGAATGAAAGAATGATAATCCATATATCCACCACACCACCTATCGTATGCAATATCTCCCATAAAGGTCTGTTTACCAATTCACCTCCCATCAACAAACCTGTTGTTACATGATATATCACCAACCCTGTTTCGAACAATAACATTATAGAAAACAAAACCGCTGAAATATATGTCGCGATTTTTTTCGACACAGATGAGATAAGCAGATAAGGCAAGAAAACACAGAGACTTACAAACAATGCGGACACAAGATTTCCATAAAGCATACCCGAAAAATCTTCTACAACTACATCGGTTAATAATGTGAATATCAATTCAGATATTTTTACAGCAAATGTCAGAATAACATAACATATTGTCAGCAATACAAATACATTTATTTTACCAATAATATTCTTCATAAATTATGTCGCTTATTTGGCTAAAAACTATATCTTTGCAAAAATAAAAAAAAATTATATATATGGTATTCAGCAGCAACATCTTCCTGATATATTTCCTACCCATTTTCCTGATAATGTATTACATAAGTCCTAAGGGATGGAGAAATGTAGTTCTATTGTTATTCTCATTAGTGTTCTATGCTTACGGTGCGCCCGACTTCATACTGTTGCTCGTCGGTTCTTGCGTCGCAAACTTCTATCTTGTGAAGCTGATGCATAATTCTGAAAATAAATTGACAAAGAAGCTATATTGCGCGGCGGCTATCACCATAAGTTTAGGATTGTTGATTTATTACAAATACGCTAACTTCTTTATCGACAATATAAACATATTACTCGAAGCCTTTGGCGCACATACCA
Source organism: Lentimicrobiaceae bacterium (assembly GCA_015061365.1). Classification (GTDB taxonomy): domain Bacteria; phylum Bacteroidota; class Bacteroidia; order Bacteroidales; family F082; genus Limimorpha. The sequence continues at coordinate 5,086 of SUWS01000017.1, forward strand.
TAACCTTTGCGAAAGTGCTGCTCCCTATAGGAATCTCATTCTTTACTTTCCAGTCGATAACTTACGTGATAGATACATACAGAGGCAACAATCAGCCGATGAAAAGGTTGCACGATTATGTCTTATATATCATGATGTTCCCTCAACTTATAGCCGGACCTATCGTCAGATATTGCGACATCGAACAGGAAATACGTCATCGCGATTACAATTGGGAAGAGACCATGCATGGTTTCTATCGTTTCATCATTGGACTATCCAAGAAAGTCCTTATTTCTGATGTCATTGGCATACAAGTCGATAGAATGCTCGCAGGCGACATCGCTCTCTTCGATTCAGGCACAGCATGGATTACTATTATAGGCTACACCATGCAGCTCTATTTCGATTTCTCCGGTTATTCTGATATGGCAATAGGTCTCGGCAAGATGATGGGATTTCATTTCCCGGAAAACTTCGACAATCCATATAATTCAAGAAGTATCACCGAATTCTGGCGCAGATGGCATATCACGCTCGGAGCTTTCATGCGTAACTATCTCTATATTCCTCTCGGCGGCAACAGATGTTCAAAGCCAAGGATGTATTTCAACTTATGGATAGTTTTCCTCCTCTCGGGATTCTGGCATGGAGCCAACTGGAACTTCTTGATATGGGGCGCATATCACGGAATCTGGCTTGTACTCGAAAGAATGGGTCTCAAGAAATTCTACGAAAAGATAGGAATGATACCAAGCGTACTGATAACATTCGTTTTGGCAGTAATTGGATGGGTGTTCTTCAGAATAGAAAATTTCCACGATGCCACCACATTCCTCTCACGTATGTTCGCATTCGATTTCAATACGATAGAGACCGTTTATGACAATCAGTTCTATACCACATTAATAGTCGCCCTTATATTTTCATTTTTCTGTCTACTTCCATTTGGAAAGAAAATACAAGACTTCGTATTCTACGGAAAATACACTAAGATACAACATATTATCGTCTGGATAATAGCAGTTTTCTTATTGTTATTCTGTTTAGGCGCATTTAACTCTGTAGGCTTCAGTCCGTTTATCTATTTTAGATTCTAAGTGTCAATGATAAAAAACTTTCACAAAATATTATTCATATCGACGATTGCCGTCTTTGTCATCTTATTGATACAGACGCTATGGCATCCAATAAACTTCAGACCATTGAAAGGTGTTACCGTCAAGACGGAGATGCCCAGACTTACGTTTAAGTCGTATAAGAACAACACATTCCAATCTCAATTTGAGAAATATAACAAAGAAAACTTTGGTTTCAGAGAATGGACTTTTAGGATGTATAACCAATATATTTGGAGTTGTTATGACAAAACCAACGCTTTCGTAGTAACAGAAGGCAAGGAAGGTTATCTTTATGAAAAAGAATTTGTCAGAGATCATTATGAAAGTCTGATGTACAATCACACTGACGATACAACTGTGATGAAAGACTTGTTTGAGACAGAAGCACTTCGTTTGTGGAAGGTTCAGGAGTTATTGAAAGAACATGACATACATATCTTTGTCAACCTCATTCCTGGCAAGGATGTAATCTATCCCGAATATCTTCCTGAAGACACTTACACACGCCCCGACGGCATTCATGCCTACGATTATTACAAACCAAGATTTGATGAACTCGGAATTAATCATATCGACAACGTAACTTATTTTCAAGATATTAAAGATAAGGTAGACTATCCTCTTTTTCCTAAGACAGGAACGCATTGGAGTAATATCGCCGCCACACACGCTTTCGACTCCATCATAAGATATATGGAAGTTTTAGGAAACAGGAATATCCTTAATGTCGAGCTAAGTGAAATGTATCCTGACAAGACACGACAACCGGATGACGACCTCGAGCAGCTTCTTAATATAATCTTCAAACTAAGACCTAATACGAACTACTATACCGATGTGGACGTAATCCCTGATTCAACGGCGGTCAAACCTAAACTCATAACAATAGGCGACTCTTATTTCTGGACTATTTCATACAACATCCCACTCACTAAAATATTCGAAGAGGCTACTTATTGGTATTATAACAGCACGATTTATTTCGACAAACGAAATAATTCAACCAAAGACATCAATTTCGCAAGAGAACTGATGTCGGCTGATTATATCATGCTAAACTATTGTACGGTACAGCTTTATGACTTAGGAAGCAAATTCTTACCTAAAGCCTTGGTTTACTTATGTTATGACGATGAGGAGAGAAATAATAAGATTGAGGAACTCATCAATGAGATGAAAAACAACGAGGAATGGTCAAAATCAATTGAGAAGAAAGCCAAGAAACAGAACAAAAGTATCGAGGATGTTATGCGTGATGATGCCACCTATATGGTATACCAGCAACCTGAGACCTGTTTCGATGATTTGAAAGGTTACAAGTTACCGACATCAAGGAACGAATCGTTATTGAATCTATCAGATCCGGATTCTTTTGAATATAAGGTCGAAGAGGTAATAAACGAGATTTCTTTAAATGAGGAATGGCTTAACAGCATAAAAGAAAAAGCTGAGAAGAATGGTGTCGACCTTAAGACACAGATAAGAAACGATGCCATCTGGATGGTGAAACAAAGAAGCAAGAACAAATAGTCAATTGCAGCATTGATATATATGAAAGAACTATTCTATAAGATATTATTTACACTGACAATTCTCGTCTTCATCGTCATCATGGCTCAGACGGTATGGCATCCGTTCAAATTCAAAGCCTTAGGCGGGATCATAGAAAAGGTAGAGAAACCGGAGCTAAGCTTCGACACATATAAAGACGGCAGATTCCAGTCGCAATACGACAAATATCTCATGGAGAATTTCGGATTCAGAGAACCTCTCCTACGTTTCTACAATCAATACCTATGGTCTTTTTATGACAAGGAAAACGTCGCTCATATAATACCTGGTAAAGACGGATGGATTTTCTATAAACATCATGTCGACGACTATTACGGTCAAGAAATGTACAGATGGCAAAGCACCACCGAAATAGCTTTAGAACGTTATGAACGAGAAATCAGATTGATGAAGAAACTACGTGGAGTGTTAAGAGATTACGACATCGAATTTCTGATGTTCGTAGCTCCCGACAAGGCATTTATATATCCTGAATTTCTCCCCGAACAAGAATTCGACACAACAACAATCAACGCACGCAAATATTATGTCAAACGATTGACTGAAGAAGGATTTCCTAATATAGACATGACAGAGATGTTTATCAAGATGAAAGATACAACCGATTACCTTCTGATGCCATCCAAAGGAGCGCATTGGAATAATACCTGCGTCTATGGTGTTGATACTCTGTTGCGACTTATGGAAACTCTTACCGAAACAAAACTCGCGAGATTTAAATACGGAGAAACAGTACCTTCATACCGCTATATGAAATCGGAGACCGATATAGAAGGTTATCTTAACCTGATATTCCGTGACCCTATACCGGAGAAATATCAAACCAAGGAAAGGCTTTTCGAGATCATCACCGACTCAACTTTCAACAAACCTAACGTATTATTCGTCGGAAACTCATATCTCTTCCAAGTATATGACTATATACCCGTCGAACAGATATTCTCCGACATGAACCACTGGTACTATAACAAAACCTCATACGCGGGATTCAAAAGATTGCATAAGGATATTAATGAAATTGACAGACTTCAAACTATCTTGCTTTCAGATTATGTGGTTTGGTTCGCCGACGGCTGCCAGATATATAAGACAAGTTATGGTTTTGTAGAAGATGCGCTCATACGCCTGTGTATTGATGAAGAAAGATATAAAAGCGTAAAAGATAAGGTCACAAAAGAGATATTCAACGAGAAAGTCGCTTACCTGAAAAGCATCAACCATGAGATAGACAGTGCTAATTTGATAAAGAAATCAGAAAGTCAGGCCATTGATAGGATAAATGTAGACCCAGAAAAATATTTCGACGAACTCAAAGGTGACAGTATTCCCGTCAGCAGAAACAAAAAAATCGAGGATATTCTGTTGGGTAAGCAAATAATGCACGACGCAGATTGGTACAATAACATAAGATCCTATTCGGTGATCAATTTTATCACTATGGAAGAGGCATTAAAAATTGAAATCGACAATATCAAGAATAATAATCCATTAATCAAGGATATGGAAATTACTATCACAGATAAGGAACACTACGACTATCTTGTCGATAAAGTTATTGAAGAAATCAAAGCCAATCCTAAACTGATGGAAGAAATACAACAAAAGGCTATCAAGAAAAACAAGACTTTCGAACAGGCTATAATTGACGATGCCAAATGGATTGTTAGTTATAGAATGGAAAAGTCAAATATAAAGATAAATATCAATGAATAATAGCAAGAAACAGTTCTAAACTAATATCTGACATTGATTCAATCCACAAAAAAAGCGACTTCTCATCGAAATCGCCTTTATCATTATTTATAATTACATTTATTTAGAAACGACAACTTTCTGTACCGAAACCTGACCGTTTGTTGTTGTAGCCTTAACGAAATAAATTCCGTTGTTATAATTTTCTGTACTGACTTGAACATTGTCGTTTTTAACATTGACAACATCAATCATCTGACCTACTGCATTGTAAACTTCAACTTTAGCTATGTTTTCGCCTTCGATGTTGAAATAGTTTTGAGCAGGATTTGGCATGATGGAGAAGTTGTTTTCATTAACGATTTCACTTACGAATGTACCGCAGTCAACTTCATAATCCAAGAAAACTAAATTGAAGTTTTCATTTATTCCTTCTGGTTCGACGCTGAAGATCATCTCGTCTTGGAAATAAATATTGAAACTGATTTCTGAGTCGTATTGACCAGCGACCCATGTGAACAAGTATTGGTCAGGACATAATTTCAGCAGATATTCGTAAGCTTCATTTTCAGGAGCTTCCGGGCAAGTAACTTTATAGACGATACCTGATGTCATTGCTGTTATTTCTATATAACCATTGTTCCATCCGTCGCCGAAAGAGTCGAACAATTCGAAGCGGAGTTCGCACATATCGCTTTCAGGGCATGAATTGATTGTGACATTGACGGAATTTGAACCCGACGACAAGCACTCACCGCCCCAGTTAGCTTTGACGATGAATGTATATTGTCCTGGTTCCAAATCTTCGACAGTGAATGTTGTTTCTGTAATACCTGAATATAAAGGAGTTTCTGATGTATAACTTGAATATATTTCGTATGTTACATCGACAGGATTTTCAGGAGCTTCCCAACTGAGAGTTAAATTGTTATAATCTACCTCATCGATATTGTATGTCAAATTTTTAGGTCCGTCGCAATCAGATTGTTCCATGATGATGACGATGCTATAGTCGATACCATCAATATTTGCCACGGCTGTGAATGCTGTTCCGTCGGCTGTAACGCTGTTGACGCTGTATATTGTCCAATTTAAGGCTTCAGCGAAACCATTCATTGCGAGGTAGTCGGCGAAATTAATCAACTCTCCACCGACGTATGCGAAAGCTCTTCTTGCGTCAGGGAAAGCCGGGAATGAGTTTGCATAATAGCCGAAGACTTCGCCGTTATTGTTGACGCAGGTAGCAGAAATAGCGTTACCTTCGCTAAAGGTATTTGTCAATGTCGTTAATTCATCATTGACGATATCGTATGTAAAAGCACCTGGGGTAGCACCGTCTAAGTAGCCGCAGATGTATCTGCCTTCACTTGAAACGCCCATTGCTTCTCCGTATACACTGCTGCCAAAATCGTGATATTCACCGTCCACCCAGTAGCATGGAATCCAGCCCATATCTACAACACCATGTCCGACAACGACAGAAGCGTCATTGCTTAATGCGTTAGGTCTTGATGAGGAGCAACTTGTTTCTAATTCCACATAACCGCCATCTTCTGTCCACAAGTAAGAATATGAGTTCCAGTTTTCGTCGGAGTGCATGACAGCCACAGTAGAACCGTCGTTAGTCATTGCCCAAGCATTATTGTAATCTATCATCATCATAGGATCTGCCGCTTCTGGGAAGTCAGGATTCATTCCTAAGAACTCCCATTCCTGTGTTTCGGGATACCATAAACCGGCGGCATTAACACCTAATGATGGTTCTAAATAATAACCGGCGACAACACCATCATCAGAGACAGAAAAAGCGTAACCATTAATTTGAATGAGACCCGTTGATTCTGACCAATAGAAACTAACGCCTTCTTCAAAAGATTGAATAGCGACATGCTGTTTGTTATCGGAAATGTCGTAAGGGAAATGATACTGGTTGTCGAGTTGAATTACGATAGCACCTCTTTCATTCAACACATTGACTTTAGGAGCGATTTCTCTTTGTGCATTTAAACTGAATCCACAAAGAAATAATGACATAGCAATAAATAATTGTAATGTTCTTTTCATCTTCAAATTTTAATTTGTTAATAAATACATTTCTTTGTTGCAAAGATACAATTATTTTCCTTAAAGAACAATTGTGTATATGTTAAAATAAAAAAGGGATAAAGCCATAAAACTCTATCCCTATAATCCCTTATACTTTTATTTCTTTACTTGGAAACCACAACTTTTTGTACTGAAACCTGACCGTTTGTTGTAGTAGCTTTTACGAAATAAACTCCGTTGTTATAGTTTTCTGTGCTGACTTGAACATTGTCGTTTTCAACATTGACAACATCAATCATCTGACCTATTGCATTGTAAACTTCGACTTTAGCGATGTTTTCGCCTTCTATCATGAAGTAGTTTGTTGCAGGATTTGGCATAATAGAGAAGTTATTTTCTGAAGTTGTTTCTTCTATACTTGCGCCGCAATCAACTTCATAGTTCAAGAAGTTCAATTCGAAAGTATCGTGGATTCCGGCAATATCAATGCTATAGACTTCTTCTTCTCCCATTGTGATTGTGAAGCCTACTTCAGCGTCCCATTCACCTTTTACCCATGTGAATGAATATGTATCTTGGCATAATGAAAGTGTTTCGATAGCAGGGTCATCAATATATCCGCCTTGTTTGAGTTCTACTTTATAAACCATATCACTTAATGTACCGACTATTTCAATGTAGCCGTTATTCCATCCGTCGCCATATTCGTCAATCTTTGTGAAAGTGAGTTCGCACATGTGGTTTGCAGGGCATGGATAGATTGTTGGTTTTACTGCATTGGAACCACCCGACAAACATTCGCCGCCCCAGTTAGCTCTGACTAAGAATGTGTAATTACCTGGTTCCAAGTCTTCAATTTCGAATGATGTTTCAGTGATATCAGCAACGATAGGTTCTGTTGCAGTGTAACCTGTATATATCTCGTATGTCACATCAACAGGATCTGCTGGAGCATCCCAGCTGAGGATTACATTGTTATAATCGTTTTCAGGGATTTCGTAGGTCAAGTTTGTTGGACCGTCGCACAATGACTCTTCGAGAGTTATCACGAATGTGCAATCTTGTCCGTCCATATTAGCTGCACCAATGAATGTTCTGCCATCAGCTGTCACATTATTAATACTATATATGATCCAGTTTTCTGCTTCGCCAACACCGTTGACCAACAAATAGTCGTTGAAAGTCATCAGTTCTCCGCTCATGTAAGCGAAAGCTCTTCTCATGTCAGGCATTGGAGGGAAGCCAGCTGACATATAACCGAAAGCGTCGCCGTTGTCTGTAACACAAGTAGCCGACAATGAATTACCAGGTTCAACAGTATTTGTGATAGCTGTCATTTCTTCGCTTTCAGTGTTGTAAACGAAAGCATTGCCTTCCATGCTATCGAGATAACCGCAGACATATTTTCCGCTTGGAGAGGCAGCCATGATTTCACCGTATTGATTTGGGATTTCGAAGAGTTCGCCATCTTTCCAGTAGCATAATGTCCAGTAACCGATTTCGTCAGTACCATGACCAACGACAACGCTACCGTCGGCACTCATACCATTAGGTCTTGTCTGAGTATTTGCTCCGTTAGGAAGTTGTGTGTAACCATCGTTAGGAGTCCAAATGTAAGTTGTTGTTGACCAATCAGGTCCGAACTGCATGACACCGACTTTTGAGCCGTCGTTTGTCATTGCCCATGCGTTATTGTAATCTGGATTTTCAGCGAAGAATTCTGGATAATCAGGATTCATACCCAAGAATTGCCATTGTTGCATATCAGGATACCACAAACCAGAAACCACCATACCTTGATCGTTAGTATAGTAACCTGCTATTATACCATCGTCTGACACTGCGAAAACTGTTCCTTCAACAGGAACTAAACCTGATGTTTCTGACCAATAGAAACTTTGACCTTCGCCCATAGCTTGAATAGCGACGTGTTGTTTATTGTCGGAGATGTCGTAAGGGAAATGGTATTGGCTGTCGATGATAGTGACAGCAGCACCCTTTACATTTTTGACTGTTACTTTTGGGGCTTCGTTTTGTGCGTTTAAGTTTAAACCACAAAAGAATAATGCCAATGCTGACATTAATTGTAATGTTCTTCTCATGTTTATAAATTTTAAAAAGTTAAGTAAATTAAAAAGATTTGAAAAAAATCTTAGGCGGCCTGGCGACCACCTAAGCACTCGTCCCGAATCATGATGCAAATATACAAATCTTTTCAAATAAATAAATTTTTATCGATAAAAAATATTTTCTTTTCTAAAGTGTATATTTTAAAGGGGATCTCTGAGAATGAACATTTTAAAGCACTAACTTCTATTTATAAAAACACTGTAAACTTAAACTTCCGACAATCTTTTCTCAACGAAACGCCAATTTATTATTTGCCAAAATTCATTGAGATAAGCCAATCTCTGATTCTGTTGGTCTAAGTAATATGCGTGTTCCCAAACATCACAAGTCAACAACGGTGTAAACTCATCACGAGCGATAGGCGTGTCAGCATTAGAAGTTTGTAACAGCGATAATTTTCCGTTTTTGTCACATACCAACCAAAGCCATCCCGATCCGAAAAATGTGGCAGCCTGCTTGATAAACAACTGTTTGAAATCATCGTAACTTCCGAAGTCGCGTTCTATATTTTTTAACAATACAGCTTGTGGCATAATGTTTTCCTCTGGTGATATGCAGTTCCAATAGAACGTATGATTCCACACTTGCGCAGCATTATTGAAAATCGAGCCCTCACTCTTTTTTATAATAGCCTCTAAATTCATATTTTCAAAAGGTGAGCCTTCAATCAAGTTATTAAGATTCTTAACATAACCAGCATGATGCTGACCATAATGATAATCTATGGTTTTCTGAGAGATATGAGGTTCCAAGGCATCTCTCTTGTACGGCAGTTTAGGTAATTCTATCATAATTGTTGTTTTTTTTGTATTAACATAACGGACGAACTATTGTTCAAAAAACATATCTTTGTAGGATGAAAATTTATTTGGTAAAAAATATCGACGCCTTTGATAAAAGTTTCGTTGAGAAGTGCATAACTTTTTTCCCGAAATGGAGGAAAGAGAAGATGTTACGTTACAAACATCTTAAAGGTCAGATACAATGCGGATTAGGATATATCCTTCTTATTCATGCATTACGGGAAGAAGGCGTCTTCAAAGAGATGCCGGAGTTTTCGTATAACGAACACGACAAACCTTTCCTGAAAAATTATCCAGGATGGTATTTCAATATAAGTCACAGCAAGACCGCTGTATGCTGTGTTTTATCTCGCAAGGAAATGGGCATTGATATAGAAGAAGTTGGTGAATACAAAGAAAGTCTTGCTGCATATATCTGTAATGATAAGGAATTAGAGTCATTGCACGACAGTGAAAATAAAGCCGATGATTTTTATAAATTATGGACAAGAAAAGAGGCTGTATTCAAGATGATAGGAAGCGGGATAACCAACGATATAAAAGATATTCTTGATACACCATACATTAATATAACGTCACTAAAAGTAGATAATATCTGGCTGACGGTAGTCCGCCGACATCATTCAGAGGTCGATAAATTGTAAAAGTAAAAATTTATTAACATTTACTTTATGGAAATCTTATCGACGAAATACCTCCTTATTTCTGATTATTAATGATTTAATATGTCGTAGAAAAAATTATCCGTTTTTCATACGACTAATCTTTCATCACCACTATATCTTTGCAGCGTGAATCAAAAATGAAAAGATATGGGAACATTAGAAAATTCTGTCCAGTTGATTGGACGTCCCGGCAATGATCCGGAAGTAAGAACAGTAGGCAACCGCAAATTAGCGAGATTTAGTTTGGCGACAAACGATCATTATTACAATGATAATCACGAGTTAGAGACCAGCACCTCGTGGCATAACATCGTTGCCTGGGGTAAGATCGCAGAAAGTGTTGAGAAGCATGTCAAGAAAGGAAAGAAAATAGCCATCGAGGGCAGGCTCCGAACTCGTGTCTATGAAAAAGACGGTAAGAAAAATTATATCACGGAAATAACAGTCAACGAGTTCTTGCTTATAGATTACACAAGCGAAGAGACTGAAACAGACAACAAGCAGTGAACACCGACAAGATATATAACCATAAAAAATAGTCACAGAAAAGTAGTGACTGATAGCTAAAAAAGAAAAAACACTATATTTGTGCGTAATTTAAAATACGAGCAAAATGAAGATAGTGTTTTTAGAATCCTTAGGACTTTCGGTAGAAAGAATTGAAGATGAATGTAAAACTTTAGAAGCATTGGGACATGAAGTGGTTATCTACGCAGACAGATGTCCAGAAAAGAATGCAGAACGTGCTGCTGATGCCGACATCGTTGTCGAGAGCAATATGCCGCTGCACAAAGATTTCTTCGATGCTTGTCCAAATCTAAAGATGTTATCTATCGCTTTTACAGGATTAGACCATATTGATTTGAATGAATGTGAAAGGAGGGGAATAATAGTTAAAAACGCCGCAGGATATTCGACGGAAGCTGTCGCTGAAGAAGCTATATGCATGATGATAGGATTATATCGTCACGTCATTGAAAATGATCGGATCACCCGAAGTTGTACAGGCGTTCCGATGTCTCCAGGAAGAGAAATAGCTGGCAAAATTATCGGCGTCATTGGACTTGGAGCCATCGGACAAAGAACCGCTAAGTTGGCACAGGCTTTTGGTTGTAATGTTATCGCTTGGAACAGAACGCCAAGAATTGTGGACGGAGTAACAATAGTCGACAAAGAAACATTGTTCAAGGAAGCTGATATTGTAACGATACATATTGCACTTAATGACGAGACTCGCGACTTTGTCACCGCTAAGGAACTTGCGTTAATGAAGCGATCTTCGATAATAGTCAACGCTGCAAGAGGTCCTGTAGTAAACGCCCAGGATTTATCAGACGCTTTGAAGGAAGGTAGAATCTCGGGAGCAGCCTTGGATGTTTACGACGTTGAACCACCATTGGATAGTAATAATCCTATGCTCGACGCTCCTAATACGATATTGCTGCCTCACATCGGATTCGCCACAAAAGAAGCCTTCGAACTAAGACTCGGTATAGTCGTGAATAATGTGGAACAATTCTGCAAACAGTGACAACAGACCGCTGACAAATGACTGCTAAAAAAAACTTTACACTATAGACTTCTGTCATCTGTCTTTTGCGTATCTTTGTCAGTCCGTAGAATTCTCCCGATAGGAATATGCTATACAGATTTAATGAAATAAATATAAAGATTATGAAAAGGATCGTTATCTTTGCAGTATGTTTGATATTAGGTATACAGAATGTTTGCCAGGCCAAGGAGCCATCATTATATCCTGGAAAAGATTATCGTAACTCATTGAAGATAACATTCCTATCATGGATTAGCGGCAGCACTAAGATTTCATACGAGAGAGCTTTCAAGAAGATCAAGCAAAGCGGCGAATTTTGTACCAGTCTTATCGGTGCAGGGCACGACAAATACGACAATAATCCCCAAGGATATACCATACGATACGGACATAAGTTTTTCATGAACAGCAACCCTAAAAAATCTCTGATGGGATTCTACCTTCGTCCTGAAATAGTTTATTCTCATTATTCTTACGACCGACGAGTAGACGGACACAGAACATTAGCTGACGAGACAGCATTCTTGGGAACATTGGGTTATCAATATGTTCACAAACGTTTTCTTGCCGACTTCTGGGTAGGAGGCGGATATGCGACGGGAATACCTGCCGAGACTTATTATCATCATGGATTTGAACTTTGGCATTTCTTTAACAGTGTGAATACTAAGATAGCGTTGAGTTTTAGCATACGATTAGGAATTTGTTTTTAATTTTTATCTTTAAAATTTCAAGATGATACCACGCGATACAATAGCAAGCATCCTCGATACCGTTCGAATTGAAGAAGTTGTCGGCGATTTCGTCAGCCTTAAGAAAAGAGGTGCTAACCTTATAGGCATCTGTCCTTTCCATAAGGAGAAGACACCGTCGTTCATCGTGTCGCCAGCTAAAGGTATATTCAAATGTTTCGGTTGTGGCAAAGCCGGCGACTCAGTTCGCTTCGTCATGGAACACGAACACTATTCTTACCCCGAAGCTCTTCGATTCCTCGCACAAAAATACAATATCATCATTGAAGAAAAAGAACAGACACCCGAAGAGATAGTCGCTCATAACGAACGGGAAAGGATGTTCAACATCAACGCCTTCGCTCAACAATATTTTTCTGAAACGATTAAGACCCACGACGAAGGTCTCGCTGTCGGAATGACTTACTTCAGAGAACGAGGTTTCAGAGACGCTATCATCAACAAATTTCAACTCGGATATTGTCTTAATCAACGTGACGCATTCATACAGCACGCCTTAAAGAATGGGTATTCCAAAGAATTACTTTTAAAGACAGGTCTCGCATCCGGAAATGAAGAGAGAATGTATGACCGCTATCAAGGTCGAGTCATCTTCCCTATCCACAACCTCACAGGTAAGGTGATAGGTTTCGGCGCACGTATCTTAAGTAGCGACAAGACAAAAGCAAAATATCTAAACTCGCCAGAGTCTGAGATATATAACAAAAGCCAGACACTTTATGGCATATACTTCGCCAAGAATGAAATAAGCCGTTTGGACAACTGTATCCTCGTGGAAGGTTATGCCGACGTGCTAAGTATGCATCAGGCGGGAATAGAAAACACCGTAGCCAGTTCGGGGACATCACTTACAACAGAACAGATCCGCCTCATCAGTCGTTATACCAAGAATGTCACGATGTTATATGATGGCGACAATGCAGGTATCCACGCCGCATTACGCGGAACTGACATGATACTCGAAGAAGGCATGAATGTAAGCATTGTAGTCCTACCTCCTGATGAAGACCCCGATTCTTTCGTGCAACACAATCCTATTGAGTTCGTCAGAGACTATATAGAGAAAAACGCCAAAGACTTCATCAGTTTCAAGACGCAGCTATTACTTAAAGACGCTGACAACAATCCTATCAAGAGAGCTGAGGTTCTTAAAGACATCATCAACTCCATTGCGGTAATTCCTGACGCCATTTATAGAGCATCTTATATCAAAGAGTGTAGCCGCTTGATGGAAATGCCCGAACAATCGTTGATGAACGAACTCAACAAACAACTTCGTGCCAAGATAAGAAAGACTAATCCCGGACAACCTGAACAACAAGACATTGTCGTAGAAGAAATAAAAACAGAGCCTCAGAATTTAGATATCGAGACACTTCCCGCTGGATTCTATCAAGAACAGGAATTGGTGAAACTACTTTTGATGTACGGCAATAATGAAATTGACATCGACGGTTTTGATGAGAATGATAATCCTGTAGTTTATCGAATCAATGTTGCAGCTTTCATCATCGATGACTTGAAGAATGACGACATTCTTTTTAAAGACGAGACACATAGAATGATCTTCGACATCTTCGACAAAGCTCTTGATGACGAGGTCATACCAAAAGAACAGTTTTTCATCTCACATGAGAATGAAAAAATAGCGGAATTGGCAGCCAATCTTCTATCGTCAAAGTATAAACTCGACAATTGGGAGAAACACGAAATCAAAGTGAAGACCGAAACAGACGTCTTGTCAAAAATGGTTTACACATCCATATTGAGATTCAAAGATATGGTTATCGATGAAAAGAGAATTGAACTGACACGACAAATTATGGAAACTCCTGATATCGACAATCAAATCATACTTCTCGCTAAAAAAAAGAAGCTCGATGACCTGAGAATAAAGATCAACAAAGAGTTAGGAATAGTAATAGCAAAGTGACGATTTATAACTTCTCAAAAGAGAAACCTTTCTCAGAATAATATTCAAGGACTCGCTCCAATGTAGGAATCATATTCTTTTCGGCTTTCTCGCTATCATGAAAGACAATTATACTTCCGTCACCAGAACGCTTTATCACGTTATTAAAACAGTCATCGGGGCTCAACGATTTGTCCCAATCGTAAGAAATTACCGTCCATGCTATAAGTTTAAAGTCATCCTTTAAGTACTTAATTTGCGCACGTGTGATTCTTCCATGAGGCGGACGCAGTAAAACAGAATCTATCGACTCATCAGCTTCATACACAGAAATAGCGTAATTTCTTGTACTTGTATTCCAACCATTATCATGATTGTAAGTATGATTACCAACAGAATGTCCTTCTTTAGCAATAAGTTCAAATGTATCTTTATATTTGTTGACATTATTGCCTACACAGAAAAATGTAGCTTTAGCATCAAATTTCTTTAATAGTTCAAGAACTCTATGTGTGATGGTTGGATGTGGCCCGTCATCGAAAGTAAGATAAATCTTCTTATCCCCTTTCGGCATCTCCCAAATCAATGAAGGATAGAAAAGTCGTATTATACGAGGTGTTGTAAAAAATCTCATCGGTTCAATCTCCTACATCAGTTTCTGATAAAATTGCCACCATTTGTCTGGAAGTTCGTTCTCCATCGTGAGTTCGTAGTCTTCACGAGAACACGGAATATAGTGATGACGCTCGTATTTTTCCCTGTCTCTACTTTTGAAAGAGAGATCCATCCACCATTTGCCGCTGACTTTATGACAAAGAAAGATTATTTCATCGTCGATGTCGTCCATCTTAACAATATAACGTTTGAAATCTTTGCTGTCGTGAGTAGGATAATCATTGATTCTCAGACTAAAACCTTCAATAAAATACCAGATCATCTGCGACAAAGTATTGGCAGTTACATTATTAATATCATACGACGGATTATATTCGAAGAAACCGATGGAAGTCAGTTTTGAATTAAGTCCTGCGTAACGGGTCATCTTACAACCATCTTCCGACGAGAAACCATTGGGAGAATTATACTTCACACCAGGAGCGTCGGATGCACAAAACGCTGATGTATCGACAGTTATAATGTCGGCATTACGCAGAAGAGGTTCAGTTATCTCAACATTATTTTTAATCTTTCCTATTCTATGTACATCGAAGAGAAGCTGTTTCATCAAATCAACACTCTGGTTGTCGACATAATAACTTTGATAACCTATATTTGTATAATTGAATAGAAAATTAGGCTGATGCAAAATTATGTAACTAAGATAAGAATTAGAGTTCAACTGTTCGTTATCCTGACCAATATCAAACCTTGAGTCTATTGATGTAATATTAACAAGTTTTCCTGTATTTTCGTAGACCTGGTAAATAGGATAAGTAAGATCCTGACTTCCACCTAATATTATAGGTATGATACGATATTTCATCAATGTTGTGAATACATTGCTCAATGCAAAATATGTGTCTTCAATCTCAAATCCCGTTTTGATATTACCTAAGTCTATAATATTCACATTATTCCAATGATTGAAAAGCTGATAAAGAGCTCTTCTTATTGCATTGGGAGCATCTTTCGAACCAGTATTGTCGAAAGAATTCCTGTCTTCTTCAACTCCTATAATTGCAAGTTGAAATTCGTCCAACTCAGGCAAATCAACACCTTCCTTATATATCGTGATGGTGTTACCAATTTGTTTTGGATGATACAGATTGCAACTTTCAATAAAATCTTGTTTTATATTATTAAGAAAAACACTGATTTCCATTATCTTGTATTTTATTTTTTTATTTTTCAAAGTTATAAAAATTGTTTAAATTTGCGATATGAAAATTGTATTTATCGTAATAGGAAAGACCGACGAAACATACTTGGAGACTGGTATCGTCAAATATATCAAAAGATTAGAACATTACATTCCTTTTGAGATGAAGGTTATTCCCGACATAAAAAACAGGAAAACTCTTACCGAAGAACAACAAAAGAAATCTGAAGGCGAATTGATTTTATCACAGATAAGTTCTGGTGACGACCTGATATTGTTAGATGAAAACGGGAAGACATTCTCTTCAGTAAACTTCTCACAATGGATTGAGAAACAAATGAATGCAGGAAGTAAAAGAATGATTTTCGTTGTAGGCGGGCCTTATGGTTTTTCTAAAGAAGTTTATGCGAAAGCGAAATTCAAAATCAGTTTATCTGAGATGACATTTTCCCATCAGATGATACGGCTAATCTTTGTCGAGCAACTCTATAGAGCATTTACAATAATAAAAGGTGAACCTTATCACCATGTCTGATGTTATACTTGTCAAGTAAGTGACAAAAAAATAAAAAAAACTATTGACAAAAGTTCAAAAATTTCGTATATTTGTGTCTTCTTATCACATATTAAATTAACTTAAAAAATAACTATATGGAAAACCTAATCGAATTATTAAAGCAACAACAAGAAGGCTATGATGACATCAAAGCCGAAAAGAAGTTAAGTCTATTCTACCACAAAGCACATTCCGCTGGTATAGAATCTTTCTTAGATGAATTTTTTGAATGGCTTCTAATTACCAAGCAGATGGATTACAAAGCAATTATGAGAATGAGTGATCATGATTTGCACGACATGTATGAATTAGAATACAAGAAACAATAAGATAGTTTTTTAATTCATAAACAGGAAAACCTTACTTATATAATTTTTCGTTCTCTGAAGGTTATCCTGACAAAACACCCAACCTAAACCAAAGAAAAAGGAAAAATCAAGTTTGTACATTTTTTATGGCGTTAGACTGTCATCAGACAGTCTTTTTTCTTATATTTGCATTACAAAATTTATGAAATATGGCAGCACACAATGAATTAGGCACATTAGGTGAGCAGATTGCTCTTGAACATCTTATCGAGCGGGGTTATACTATTTTAGAAACAAACTGGGTATGTGGTCATAAGGAAGTTGACATCATTGCTAAAGATGGCGACACGATCGTTTTCGTTGAAGTCAAAACACGAAAATCACCTTACCTTGTTGAACCAGAAACAGCAGTAGATCTTTTCAAGCAACGTCTTTTGATATTCGCAGCAAACACTTATGTAACACGCTTTCAATATGATTTGGACGTACGATTTGATATCATCGGTATTGTTATAGACAATAACAATGAGAAAAGGATAGAACACATAATGGATGCATTCTATCCTTCATATAAGAATTTCAGGTAAAAAACCATAAGTGATGTGTTATTTTACCCATCACTCACAGTCCATTATTCATGACATTTTTCTTAATAACAAATAAGAAAGTAAGATCTGTAATGTCATTCCAGGAACTCCAAGTCTGAAGTCTTGGATCGCGACATAGAACGATGATGTCATCGCCCATTCCGATAAAGTACCAACACATTGATATGTTAACACAACGATTAACAAATTAATGATTGATACTCTATTTGTTTTGTTTGCCACAAAAGACGCAGTAAATGCCAGGACTATTGATTTAATCATTATAGCAGGAAGTAACGCCAAAGCAGGCATTCCAAATGCTAACGAATTGATAAGCGGTGATAATACTGCTGTCATCAGACCAACCTTTAAACCGTATTTGTAGGAAGCGAATAAAGTGAAAAAGTAAATAGGCAGTAATATTTTACCTCCATTAGGAATCAGGTGACACAATTGCGGCAAAACGACATTACCTGCAACGAAAAGAATTACAAATAAATAAGTCTTCAGTTCGTTTAGTTTGTAATCATAAATTCTAATCTCTTTTTCCATACTCATTGTCTTAAATAACGTGATACAAATAATTTCAACTTATCTCCACTAAGGTTCTTAGCAACAATTTTACCTTCAGTGTTAATGAGAACATTTTGCGGGATGAAAGCGACGCCGTATTCAGAAGCAGGGACGCAGTTCCAGCCTTTTAAGTCTGAAAGATGATATTCGCAGTATAGATTATCTTCCTTGATTCCTTTTATCCAGGCGTTTCTGTCAGTATCCAAAGAAACGCTAACTATTTCGAAACCATTGTCTTTAAAATCGTCATACACAGAAACCACATTAGGATTCTCCACTCTGCAATCGGGACACCACGACGCCCAGAAATCAATCATAACCAATTTATTATCCTTGACGACTGAAGAAAGAGTAATAGGTTGTCCTTCAATATTATCTAAGGTAAAATCAATAAAATCATTTCCGACCTCTGTACGCTCTAACAACTTTATGTAATCAAGTAACTTTCCGTAATATCCCGAATTAAAACCTTCAGGGAATAATTCAGTAAGATTTCTCAACTCTCTTAAATTGAAAGCCCACTTGTAGCGATAAATCAAATATGGCGACAATGCATTTTCTGAATTATTTTTAACATATTCTGTAATAAATAATTTCTGATTTGTTTCGTCTAATCCATCTATTTTTCTATTGATTTCATCCAAAATATGTTGAGTTTCGGAAGCTGTGATAGTTGTTTTATGGTAAGCATTAAAATCGCCTTTAATTGTAACATCTTTATTATCAGCAAAGAAAGGCAGGGCTCTTCTCCAACCTTTAATAAAAATATGATAAGCGTCATTATTTTTTTCTGTCTTCAGATTAAATACCGCCATATTATTTTCAATCAGACATGAGTCAATATTGACAGTCTCATTATTAATGATTTTTTGCAGATAAGCTGTCTTTCCATTAGCATTTGCCATCTCTACATTAACCTTAAAAGATTTTGGAGTACAACCAAAAAAGGCAAATATCAATAGTGAATACAATATTATTTTGTTTTTCATATCATAAATCATTTAAGAATGTCTTCAACTTTATTTCTTAAATCTTCTCCTCTAAGGTTTTTGGCTATGATTATTCCATTTTCGTCCAACAAAAGATTACTTGGTATAGATGAAATACCGTATGACTTTGCAGCTTCATTATTCCAATATTTGAGATCTGATATGTTGTGCCAGATAAGTCCGTCATCTTGGATAGCTTTAATCCAACTATCCTTTTGCATATCCAATGAAACACCAAGAACATCGAAACCTTTTTCATGATACCTGTTGTAAACTTCAACAACATTAGGATTTTCTGCGCGACAAGGACCGCACCACGATGCCCAAAAGTCAACTAACAAAAGCTTTGATTTTCCTACAAGTTCTGAAAGCGATAACAAATCACCCTCCGGAGTTTCTTGAGTGAAATCGAGATAAGGTTGTCCTACGTCGACACGTTGAAGAATTGCGATATATTCGTCCAACAACTTTGAATAATCATTTTCTTCCTTGATATTAAAATTATTGACAAAATCTTCTAATTCAGTCAGTTCATAATTATAACGATTATTGTAGAGGATATATGGTGCTACGAAGCTATTAGAATTTTTTGTCAGGAAAAGAGTTTGATAATTATTTTTATTGTTTTCAATTTGAGTATATTCATCCTCAATTCTTTCTATCGCAGTCTGATCTTTAAGTTGCGCTGCTGTTCTATATTTTTGACGTAACTCATTAAACTTATCGTTGAATTTTTTATTTTCAACATTATATTCATTTATAAGCTGTTGAGCGTTCGATGCAACAACAACGATATTACTATTATCATTAAGATCACCCGTAATAGCGACTTTATTATTTTCGCTGAAGAAACCGATCGGATATTTTAAACCGTCTACCTTAACAGAATAACGTGTTGCCGGATTTCCATTTTCCACAATGAATTTGGCTTTATTATCGTGAATTTCAACAGAATCAAGAACCACGATTTCATTGTTAACAACTTTTTGAAGATACACCATTTTACCTTCTGCATTTTGCAGTTCAACATTCACATCAAATGATGGTTTGCTGCACGAAAACATAGCAACTGCCACTAATCCTAATACTAAAGATTTAACTTTCATAACTATAATTTTAATACTATTTTTTATTTGATTTCTTAAACAAAAGTAGGATAATAAAAATTAACAATAACGAGCATAATACACTCATTACAGTTTGTGTCAAAACCACGCTAATAAGTTTAAAACTAAACGCCTCCAACATAAACAGTGTCAGGTTATGTGCTGTCAACAGAATTGCGGAATAGGTTATAAACCAACTGACACCCATTGTACTAAGTGACGGTTCATCATTGGGATTTATATCTTTCCGTCGTGTCATGATGCTTATAACAAACGGTCTTACAAATGCCATCAAGACTGTCGCTGCGGCGTTTAAACCTGGAGTTCCATTAAAAAGATCAACGAAAAAACCACTTACAAACCCTAACAGAAGCAATTGCCAACGAGGAATATTAAAGGGGAGAAGAAAAATAAACAACACATACACATACGGATGAACATAATAACCGAGACGAATATTATCCACCACTAAAACTTGCAGAAACAAGAGACCGAGAAATCTTAAAATATGTATAACTGCTCTATTATTCATTTAATTGATTATTAGGGAATCTATTTCGGTTTGATGTTTATTTTCAACAACATATACGTGTCGTAAAGTACTGAAGTTTGTAGAGAATCTAATCTTGGCCGCATTAAAATCCTTAGAATCTGATTCCAGCATTTCCTCTATTGTCCCGATCATAATATCTGCTGGATACACATTCGAGAAGCCACTTGTCACTAACGAATCACCTTTCTGCAAGTCAATATGAAGCGGAATGTCTTTAACTGTTCCGAAGCGATAGTCTCTCGTTTCCCAAGATACATTTGCAAGATGTTGATTTTCAACAAAACGAGCACTCACAACGGAATAAGGATGCAACACACTTATTACCGATGAATAGTTATCAGTAGTGTTTGCGATTTTTCCAACTATTCCATTTTCACAGACCACACCCATATCTTTTTTAACGCCGTCTTTTTTTCCTTTATCAATTATCAGATAGTTATTGACGCTATATATGCTATTATTAACGACCTTAGCCGGGATAAATCTGTAAGTTGTCGAAGCCGTATCGATAATAATCGATGTATCATTAACATTTTGAGTTAGGGCATTCATTAACATGGCGTTATATTCATGCATCAATTGATTTTCTTCTTTAAGCGAAAAATATTCCGCCAAATTAGCCTGCGCATTAAAGAAACATCCCGATATAGAATTTCCGAAACTGACGAGTCTGCGTTTTTGATATGGGAGATTGTTAACCAACAATGTGATACACAACACCTCCAATATCAAAAACAACAATACATAACCATATTTAGTAATAAGTCTTAATAAATTGTACATGATCTAACAATCCGGATTACTTAATCAGGAATGGGAACTTGTCGAAATTCTTAAGAGCGATACCTGTACCACGTGCCACGGCTCTCAATGGATCTTCAGCGACATGGATCGGCAGCTTTGTCTTAGCATGCAAACGTTTGTCAAGTCCACGTAACAAAGCACCGCCGCCTGTCAGATAAATACCGGTACGATAAATATCGGCTGATAATTCTGGTGGCGTTTGTTCCAAAGCGTTAAGCACAGCCGTCTCGATCTTAGAGATGCTCTTATCCAAGCAATATGCTATTTCCGAGTAGTTTACTTTGATTTCTTTAGGTATACCAGTAAGCATATCACGGCCGTGTACAGCATATTCCTCAGGCGGATTATCGAGTTCTGTTAATGCGGAACCCACTTCAATTTTAATCATCTCTGCGGTTCTTTCGCCAACGTGCATATTATGTTGTTTACGCATATACTCAACGATCTCATCCGTAAAGTCATCACCTGCAGTACGGATAGATTTGTTATTGACTATGCCACCGAGGGCGATGACTGCGATTTCACTGGTACCGCCACCTATATCGACAATCATATTACCCATAGGTTCAAGGACATCAATACCGATACCTATAGCAGCTGCCATTGGTTCGTGAATAAGTCTAACCTCTTTAGCACCAGCCTGTTCTGCCGAATCTTTAACAGCTCTCTCTTCGACTTCAGTAATACCAGAAGGAATACATATAACCATTTTCAATGCTGGCGGGAAAATACTGCTATGAAACTTAATCATTTTGATCATTTCACGCAACATATATTCCGCAGCTTGAAAGTCAGCGATAACACCATCACGTAACGGTCTGATTGTCTTAATATTCTCATGTGTCTTTCCATGCATCATCATAGCTCTCTTACCGACCGCCATGATCTTTTGAGTATCCCTTTGAATAGCAACTATTGAAGGTTCATCAACAACAACCTTGTCATTGTATATAATGATGGTGTTTGCTGTACCCAAATCTATTGCCAATTCCTTATTGAAAAAAGAAAACAGTCCCATTTTGAATCTTTAATTTAGTTAATTAGTGTTTAAAGTGACGATAGCCTGTGAATACCATTGCCATATCATGAGCATTGCAATAGTCAATAGAATCCTGATCCTTTATGGATCCACCTGGTTGGATAACAGTTGTTACACCAGCGTTATGAGCAATTTCCACACAGTCGGCGAACGGGAAGAACGCGTCAGATGCCATGACCGCACCATTAAGGTCAAATTCGAATGACTGAGCTTTTTCGATAGCTTGACGCAAAGCATCTACTCGCGATGTCTGACCAATACCTGAAGCGTACAACTGTTTATTCTTCGCAAGAACGATAGCGTTAGAACGGCTGTGTTTAACAATCTTATTAGCGAAAATAAGATCTTCAACTTCTTGAGGTTCTATATTTTTATTTGTGACAGTCTTAAAATCTTCCGCTGTTTCAGAATGAAGGTCACGTTCTTGCATCAAGATTCCATTAAGAGCAGATTTATATACTTTTGCCGGGAAATCATTTGATTTGAGTCTCAAGACAATTCTGTTTTTCTTTGTAAAGAGAACGTCTAATACTCCATCGTTATAATCAGGAGCTACTATAACCTCAAAGAACATCTTGTTGATTTCATTAGCAGTCTCAATGTCAATTGCTTTATTACTTACGAAAACACCTCCGAAAGCAGATACAGGATCGCCAGCCAAAGCTGCCTGATAAGCTTCAGCAATAGTTGTACGTGAGGCGATTCCACAAGGATTGTTATGTTTCAATATTGCGAATGTTGGTTCATCGAACTCACGAATTAGGTTAAGACCAGCTTCTAAGTCTAATAAATTATTGTATGACAAGTCCTTGCCATGAAGTTTTTCAAATACATCATCAAGATTCCCATAGAAAGCAGCTTTTTGATGAGGATTTTCTCCATAACGCAACTCGCTTCGACTGTCGATGTGTATATTTAAATCTGATGTATCATCGTCTTTTGCGAACCAGTCGTAAATCATACCATCATAATGTGAACTTGTCGCGAAAGCATATTTAGCGAAACGTTTGCGATCTTCAATGCTTGTGCATCCATCTTGATTCTTATAGAGTTCCATAAATTCAAGGTAGTATTTTGAATCAGGAACGATAACAACTTCGTTGAAATTTTTTGCACCTGCACGAATTAATGAAATACCGCCTATATCTATTTTTTCGATAATCTGAGCCGGGTCATCAGTTTTCTTCACTGTTTCTTCAAATGGATATAAATCCACGATTACGAGGTCAAAAGCCGGAATTTCATACTGCTTCATCTCTTCAACATCCTTCTCATTCTGCAAACGACCCAAAATACCGCCAAATACCTTAGGATGCAAAGTCTTGACACGACCTCCAAGAATCGATGGATATGTAGTCAATGATTCTATTGTCTTAACAGAATCGTCTAAATCTTTAATAAAATCATACGTACCGCCAGTAGCGTAAATTTGAACACCTTGTTCTTTCAACAAAGCAACAATCTTATCTAAATTAGTCTTATAAAAGACTGATATTAAGCAGGTTTTAATCTTTTTCAAGGGACAAGAATTTTTAGGTTAAACATATTGCAATAATAAGAATTTTATCTTACAAAAAAAAGATATTTCGATATTTTTTTTTGAGACAAGATCCGTCCGTTTTTTTAACTATACACTTAATGCCACCTTATAAAATCCTGAATATTAGTCATATATTTTTTTTTGCTAAAATCAGTAAAAAAACTTGTAAAAAGAGATAATTTGTTTTAATTTTACAAGTTCAAATTTTTTATAATGAATACTCGCTGGATAATAAATAAAGAAGTTGATAAACAAAACGTTGAGGATTTATCGAATGTTCTTGGCATCGATAAAAACCTTGCCACTTTACTTGTTCAGCGTGGTATAAAAAATTATGACGAAGCCAAAGACTTTTTCCGTCCTTCCCTAACACATCTTCACGATCCATTTTTGATGAAAGATATGGATAAAGCCGTAGAACGTATAAAAAAAGCATGGGAAAACGGAGAGAAAATATTAGTTTATGGCGACTATGACGTTGACGGAACTACCGCTGTAGCGTTGATTTACACTTACCTGAAGAATTTCATCAGTAAGAAAAAGATTTCATTCTATATACCGGATAGGTATGACGAGGGTTATGGTATCTCATACAAAGGAATTGATTATGCTGCAGATAACGGATTCAGTTTGGTAATAGTCTTAGATTGTGGTATCAAGGCTGTTGATAAGATTCAGTACGCCAACAGCCGTAACATTGACTTTATCATCTGCGACCACCATCGTCCTGGCGATGAGATTCCTGATGCCGTGGCGGTCTTAGACTCAAAACGTCCTGATTGTCAATATCCATACAAAGAATTATCCGGATGTGGCGTAGGCTTCAAACTTATCACAGCTTTGTCAATGAGTCTTGGAAGACCAATAGAAGAAGTCTATGAACTTCTTGATTTAGTTGCCGTTAGCATTGCTGCCGACATTGTTCCAATCAATGGAGAAAACAGAGTATTGGCTTATTATGGTTTGCAACTGATCAACAAGAATCCACGTCCGGGCTTGGAGGCTGTTTTAAGTCACGCGAATGTGTATCGTCTTGAAGAAGAACCGCAATCTGATTCGGAACATCCACAAAATGTTCTTAATAAAGAAGTTACCATCAGCGACTTAGTCTTTATGATAGGACCGAGAATCAACGCTGCCGGTCGCTTGGAGAAAGCCAGTGATTCCGTAAGACTGCTCATCGCCGAGATGAAGGAACACGCTGAGAAATTAGCTTCATCAATAAACGACCTTAACGCCAGACGCCGCGAATTTGACAACAAGATTACAGAAGAAGCCCTTGCAATGATTGAGCAAGATGAAAAGATTCTCAACGCTAAGAGTACCGTAATCTTTAATGAAAACTGGCATAAAGGCGTCATTGGAATCGTGGCATCAAGATTAACAGATAGTTATTATCGTCCTACAATAGTATTAACTCGCTCAAATAACCTTATTACCGGATCTGCTCGTTCGATAAAGAACTTTGACATTTATGATGCTATCGACAATTGTTCTGATCTGTTAGAACATTTCGGCGGTCATAAGTATGCGGCCGGACTTTCATTGAAACCTGAGAACTTAGAGGAATTTTCTAAACGTTTCGAAGAGTACGTCGCAAATAATATTGATAAAGAGGAACTCGTCCCTGAATTGAATGTAGATTTGGAAATCAATTTCTCAGACATTACACCTAAATTTGTCAGGGTTCTCAAGCAGTTCGCGCCTTTCGGTCCGGGTAATATGGCACCTGTATTTTTGTCGAGAAACGTCGTCGATACGGGATTATCGCGTTCTGTAGGAAATAAGAAGCATCTCAAGCTGACAATAGCTCAGAAAGATGATCCTAATTTAGTTTTCGCCGGTATCGCCTTCCAAAAAGGTGACGATTATCTGAGAGTTCATTCAAAAGAGCCTTTCTCTATATGCTACTGTATTGAGAAAAACTTCTGGCAAGGAAAAACCAACCTCCAACTTAATGTAAAAGATATTAAGTTTGATAATGAGTAACCTACTATAAAGGAAAGAATAAAACCCTGATGATAAGATATACTCCGAAGAGTATAAGTGCGATTCCCGTAATCTGGTTAAATATTCTTAACATCTTTTCGGTGAAGAATTTCTTTATGTAGGATGCCCCTGCAGCCTTTGCTATATCAAAAAACAGCGTCGTCGCAAACACTCCCATAAAAAATGTCATCAACGAGTATTTGTCTCCGCCATAATTACTCGATGCCGTGGCTACACAAGTAATCCAGAAAATCCAGACAAAAGGATTAAAAATATTAATTACGAAACCTTTGCTTATATATACGAACCATTTAGGATCGTCGTCGAATTTCTCATTCAACTTTTCAATCTTCTCATTATTATGTTCACTTATATGAATGATTTTCTTAGGAGACAATGTATAAGTATATACTCCGAAAATTATCAATATGATGCTTGCACTAATCCCTGCGTAAACAAGATTATTGTTATCGCCGCTTAAGTTAAATTGAAGATTTGTCATCATCATCAGCGCAACAATCATTATATCATTGAGTATCACGCCAAGATCTAAGAACATAGCTGACTTAAAACCTCTGTTAATGCTAGTTTGCACCAACGTAAAAAACGAAGGACCGAAACCCATAATTAAGGCGAGTGAGAGTCCGACTATAATTCCTTCTACGAAAATCATTTCTCAAGATTCATTGATGAGATATAATCTTTCCAATCATCGTAGCGTTTACCTTTCAAAACGCGAGGGAATTTAGTTGCTCCGCCTATCTTTCCCGTCTTCTCCATAAAGTCATAAAAAACGTGTGTAGGCAAGATATCGATATACAAATTACTTAAAGCCTCTTCTCTCTCAACACGATAGTCGTCGTTTAAGACTTTTAAGTGCTCATCGATTTTCTTTATAGCAACCTCTTTGTCAATAGGTTCGTCACATCCGAGATACCAATGATGCGCAAAATACTTCTCTTCTCTGAAACCAGCGACGGTAAATTCATTGATCTGAACTTTCAATTCATTAGAAATATTTTCAACAGCTTGATTCATATTATCCTGTGAAAGATGCTCGCCAACAAGACTTAAGAATTGCTT
This sequence comes from Lentimicrobiaceae bacterium, assembly GCA_015061365.1. Taxonomy (GTDB): domain Bacteria; phylum Bacteroidota; class Bacteroidia; order Bacteroidales; family F082; genus Limimorpha. The sequence continues at coordinate 32,256 of SUWS01000017.1, forward strand.
TGTCCTTCCGGTGATTATGATTTCGCATTTCTCTTTATTGACAAATCTGATCATATCTCCGATGAGGTATCTCCACGAACCTGCATTTGTTGATAGAAGTATCGCATAATCTACACCTTCTTCCACCTCACTAAGAGTTAATGATTTAGAGTTAGGTCTGATATTTCCATCTTCATCGAAGTTGGCTTCATTGAAAGGGACAAACTCATAATAAATGCCGTTATCAACAATAAGTTGCATGATTCGTTTGTTGAGGTCAACCTGATATGCTATATAACCTTCTGATGCTAAATAACTCTCGCTATAAACGACAGGTTTACCGAACAATTTCTCGAAACTTTTTTCGTAAGGAGCGAAAGCCACTCCACTATGAACGTAAGCTGAAAGTGATGGCCATAAGTCGTGTATTGTATTCAGATTATATTCTTTGATAATACGTTCGAGAAGAATCTGCACCCACGACGGGACACCGACCAACACACCAATATCCCACGACGGAGCTTTCTTAACCATCTCATCAAGTTTTGTGTTCCAATCGGTTGTCTTTGAAATCTTTCTTCCAGGTTTATAGAAATATTCAAACCAGAACGGAAGTTTTGCCGCTGAGATTCCAGAAAGGTCACCGGAATAATATGTTCCGTTATATTGGAGATGAGTACTTCCACCTATCATCAAGAATCCCTTATCATAAAAGTCGAGAGGAAAATCATATTTTGTCGCAGCCAATATTTGTCTAAGACTGGCTTTTTTAATGGAACTCAACATATTATTGGTGATAGGGATAAACTTGCTAGAAGCCTCTGATGTACCTGAACTTAACGCGAAGTATTTGACCTTGCCAGGCCACGACACGAAAGTCTCCCCATTCAAAGCCCTGAACCACCAATTCTTATACATCGAATTATAATCGAAGATAGGTACGCTTTCTCTAAATGCGTTGAAGATATCATCAGATTGTAAAATTCTATCGAAATGATAGCACTCCCCGAATGCGGTGCTGGAGGCTCTTTTGAGTAATTTAGTAAGTTCTTTAGTCTGTGCTTTTATAGGATCTAATCTTCTCTGTTTTATATCAATAGGAATATTTCCAACAGAATAGACAGTCTTCATTAGTGTACCAAAAATCTTTGACATATCGACAATTTTTAATTTTTTACAAAAATAAGAAAAAAGTAGTATTTATAAAAAAAATGTTATCTTTGCATTCATTAAAAAATAAGTTTAACTTAAATTCTACAATCATGAAAAAATTTTTATTGTTAGTAGCAGCATTCTGCTTTTTAGGCATTGGTGCTCAAGCTCAAGGAACAATGAGCAAAGGTCAATTAGTTGGTAGTGCAAGAGTAGGTTTCAGTAATCACGGTGTGCCTATCGATCTCGCCTTGGATTATGGTGTAGTAAGCGGTTTCATCAATGGCAATGCAGCAGTTTCTGTTGGTGGTGAAGTTGGCGTTTACATGTATGATCAAATTGATGGTGGTCTCGGCATGCACCTTTCATTGGGAGCAAGAGGTAACTTCCACTATGAATTTGTAAATAACTTAGATACTTATGTTGGCTTGAACTTGGGCCTTTTAGGTAGAAACTTCGCAATGGGTGGACAACTCGGTGCTCGTTACTATTTTGGTAACATTGGTGTTAACTTAGAATTTGGCTTAGGTTCCTCAAATAACGGTGCATTAGGTATTTCTTATAAATTCTAAGAGATCAATAATGATATAGAAAGGTCGGTCGTTGTGCCGACTTTTTTATTTTGTAGCTACAACAACAACCTTTCTTATCCTTTTAACATTTCCCTCCAAATCGAAGAGTTCAACCTGAATGATATAAATCCCCGGCTCGACGCGATGGTCGTCATCATCACATCCATCCCATACCACGAGACCTTCATCACTTACCAAACTGTTACGGAGCAGACTTCGAACCATGACACCCCTGGAATTAAAAATGCTGATGTTTAAAGTAAAACCATTTTCAATAAATCTATAACCTACAGCGCAGTTATCGTCAAAACCATCGCCATCGGGAGAAAATATCTCCGGAAAAATATAAACTTCCTCATCCGCGACCTCCTCAATATCGTTCATCGCCATAGAGTTCTCATACCCCGGAGTTCCATAATTAACATTGTAAGATGCCGAATGCCAATTTGTTTCATCTAATGACTCGTCTTCAAAAGAGATACGCTCCAATGAAACGCCCTTAGTTTCAATCAATAAATCGTAATGCATCTTTTCAGAATAATAAACTTCATCGAGTATTTTACGAAATTTATTACACACTATGACTCTGCCTTCAGTGTTGGGAAATGACGGGAATTCTTTTGTTTCTATAAAACATAGACTCTTATCTATTCCAGCGAGATTATCATCTGTCCAATAATGAGAAACGACCATATCGTTATCCGAAGAAATGAGCATATAAGAATGAGGTAACAATATTCTTCCTTCATTACTGATTGTCTTTAATATCGTATCAGGCGGATTAGGGAAACTCTCCTTTATCGTCCCTATCATCAGTTCACTCAAATCAATGACCTTATCCGAACGATTATAAATTTCTAAATAATCTACACATGGTGAAATCGGGTTGAACAATATTTCGTTGATGATAATGTCCCCAATTTCCACTTCTGATGGTATTCCGAATATCGCATCTATCTCATCTTCCAAAAATAGACTCTTACAATTACTTACATTACCGATATTGAGGGTATATAGACCTTCTTCTTCAAATTCCTGATCGAAGACAAGCTCCACATAATCGTTTACATCAGGAATAGCAGAAATCTCTATAGGATGAATCTGCTTTTCTTTAACAAGATAGTTCTCATTATCTAAGATAGTCTGCATATTCATATTCTGATTATAACAGACCGCGATGCTATTGTGCGATAATGGAAACACATAATCTATGTCCGGCATTACGACATTAGTGTTCTTTATCGAATTACATTTACCAGGCGTCCCTCCTGCCCCACTAACCGAACTACCCCAATTGTGCTTCCCCGCACATGGATTCTCTTCATCAATCTGTTCTAACGACCAACCTCCTTCTTCTTTGTAAGATGCAGTGTGCCACGACACATCAAAATCCACCGACGAAATCAAGTGATCTTTGTCGTCGAATAATGCCAAATCTAAACCAGAATTTGAAACTTTGAATGAAATGAAACCTTTAATTAAACTAAAAACCAAAAAAGAGCCTACCGCATCTTCGTGACAAAGTATCAGATAATCTTTCGGTTTGATCTCAATGCTTTCATCAAAAAGATATTCTGTCGTTCCGGCGACAAATTTCCATCCTTTCAAATCAACAGGATAATCTGAGACGTTATACAATTCGACATACTCCCATTCAGGAAGTCCGACAGGGGGCGAAGGATCCGCCATAATTTCATTTATTACAATATCATACGCCTTTGCTTCATAATATAAAAATGTATATGTTATCTCCTCACAAATATTACCTTCAGAATCAGTGATGTTTTCTATTTTTAAAGTATGATAAACTTCTTCCATTATCACTTCATCAAATTCTAAAATGACAAAAGATCGGTTCTCTCCATAACTTACATTTATCGGATGAATATCAAGATTCTCAATAATGTAGTTCTCGGTGTTTAGTGTAGTATTTTCTTCTACAGACTCAGTGAAGTTCAACTCTATATGATAGTCATCTACAACCCTGCATGACAAGAGTTCAGGAGCGACGCTGTCAATAATCTTTTCACCTATATAAACATCATCAAAATAAAATTGCTTCGCGTTACTTGAGGTAAAGTTACAATCGAAACCAAAGTAGACACTATCATTAAAAACCATATCGCTATCGTCATAACACTCGGCTTCTAATTTATAAAACCCACTTCCATCCTTGTCAACATAAATCTTCCAATGATTAGATTTATCGTATGTTACTTTTATAAAAGTGGAGAAAGAGGAAGCTATGAATGTATCGCTACCATTACACAAGTTTATGAAAGAATCTACAGAGTCATTACGCAATAACCTGATAACATCTTCGCTTCCTGATTCTCCGAAACGTAATATATAAGATTGATTGGATGTTCTAAAATCCCGACTATCACTGATAAGATAAACGTCACAATAATTATTGCCGGAAGGAGAGAATTTTTCCTTAATCCAGAAACGCCATTCTAATTCCTCCTCTTTCTTATAAGCTACAGACAAACACGCGTTGTTCCCTGAAGCTGCGTTTAACTGCAGCTGTTTGTTTTCATTGATAATAAAGAGACTGTCGTCGCCGAGCCAGGCCGGGTTTTCAATAAAATCGCCATCAGCGAAATCATCGAAAACCTGTGCTCGGCACCAAAAACCAAATTTTATGACCAATAATATTGTTATGATAAGTTTCATAGTTTTATGGTTTTTAAAAAATACGCTTTTATGATTACTGATAAATTCGTATTTTTGCAGGTAAAAGTACATCTTTTTTTATTATCTTTTTGATTTTTAACATTATTTAACTTTTTGGTGATTTCTCACTAATTATGCTCAAAAAAAGACAGAAAAGTGTACTTAATTTTAACATTTATTAAGAATTGAATATGAAGATAGCTATTATAGGAGCCACAGGTTTGGTCGGTGGAAAGATGATTCAGGTGTTAAAAGAGCAGAAATTACGCCTCGACGAGATAATTTTCGCTGCTTCCGAAAAATCTGTAGGCAAAAAAATATTATTTCAAGACAAAGAACTGACGGTAATTTCGGTAGAAGAAGCCATCGAAAAAAAACCGGATATCGCCATTTTCTCCGCTGGCGCTGAGGCTTCTCTTAAGTATGCACCTCTATTTGCAGCGAATGGAACTTACGTCATCGACAATAGTTCCGCCTGGCGAAAAGATCCTGACATTCCTTTGGTCGTACCAGAAATCAACGCCTCCGACATAAATGTCAATAATCACATCATAGCAAATCCGAATTGCACCACGATATGTATGTTGATGGCATTAGCTCCATTGCACAGAAAATATAAAGCAAAACGTTTAGTAATATCCACTTATCAGTCAGTTAGCGGCAGCGGACAAAAAGGTCTCAACCAACTCGCCTTAGAACAGAAAGGCTCAAGAGCTGACGAGCCGGCTTACCCGCATCAAATTCATGAAAACGTAATACCTCATGGAGGTAACTTCTTGGAAAACAACTACACCGCTGAAGAAGAGAAACTCGTCTTCGAAACAAATAAGATCTTGCATTCCGACATCGCCGTTACCGCTACTGTAGTTCGTGTTCCCGTTTACGGCGGACATTCGGAAAGTATCAATATAGAATTTGAAAACCAGTTTGATATAGATGAAGTTAAGGAAATCTTATCCAACACACCTGGTGTTGTTGTTTATGATAATCCAACAGAAAACATATATCCGACCCCAGTGATGGCTTACGACAAAGACGAGGTCTTCGTGGGTCGTATCCGTCGCGACTTCAGTATCGATAAAGGATTGAACCTGTGGGTTGTTTCTGATAACATCAGAAAAGGTGCCGCAACAAACGCAGTACAAATCGCTAAATATATCATTGAAAAATTTAAGATATGAAGGTTTATAATAATTTAAGCGATTATATAAAGGTACCTAACGCCATCGTCACTATCGGTACTTTCGATGGCGTACATCTCGGTCATCAGGCCATATTTAAAGATATGGTACGTTATGCAAAAGAAATTGGTGGAGAGACAGTCGTGATAACATTCTATCCGCATCCTCGACAAGTTCTTAACATCGACAGTTCAAATCTAAGATTTATAAATACTCAGGAAGAGAAACTGAAACATTTAGAAAAACTCGGTGTCGATAATGTTATCATCGTTAACTTCACAAAGGAATTTTCACTTATCTCTTCAGAGACATTCATCAGCGATTATATAGTAAAAAACATAGCTCCGGTAAAATTGGTTATCGGTTATGATCATCATTTCGGCAAGAACAGAACAGGCGACTTCAACCAGCTTCACGAAATGAAGAACAAATATGGTTTTGAACTTCAACGTATCGCTGTTCAAGATGTTGAAAACATAGCCGTAAGTTCTACCAAGATACGTCATTCGTTGAAGCAAGGCGACATCGAACACGCCAACGCTCTCCTCGGCTATCAATTCACTTACATCGGAAACGTTATTTCAGGAAACAGGATAGGCAGAGAGATAGGTTATCGCACCGCAAATCTCAATATTAATAAGGAATATAGACTTATAGAGTCTTCCGGAGTTTATGCGACATACGTCGATTATAACGACACGACATACAAATCAATGACTTATATCGGAAGAAAACCTACTATTAACAATGACGACATCGAAAATATCGAGGTTCATATCTTTGATTTTAATGATGACATATACGATAAGAACATTAAAGTACGTTTTGTATCAAAGATAAGAGACGAATATAAATTTGACAGTCTTGACGCTTTGAAAAAACAAATAGAAATAGATGAGATAAAGATTAAAGAAATATTATAAATTATTGATAAACAACTCAAATTTTATTAGTATGAAAAAGTTTTTAACATTATTGATTATGATGTGCGTCGTTTCTTTCATGAAACCAGCACAGGCATGTACTAACTTCTTAATCACTCCGGGAGCGTCTGTCGATGGATCATCTATGATTTCATACGCAGCCGACTCACATGTACTCTACGGAGAATTGTATCACTATCCGGCAGCCGACTATCCGGAAGGCGCTATGAGAGAGATTGTTGAATGGGATACAGGAAGATATGTAGGTCGTATACCAGAAGTATCTCATACTTACAATGTTGTAGGTAACATGAATGAATGGCAACTCGCCATCGCTGAAACAACATACGGCGGACTTGAAGGTTTGGAGAACCCAGAAGGTCTCATCGATTACGGCAGTTTGATTTACATTACATTACAACGTAGCAAGACAGCTCGTGAAGCTATCAAGACAATGGCTGAGTTAGTCGCTAACTACGGTTATATCAGCAGCGGTGAATCTTTCTCCATCGCCGACCCTAACGAAGTATGGATCATGGAACTCATCGGCAAAGGTCAAGAGAAAGGTGCTGTATGGGTAGCTCTTCGCATTCCTGACGGATACGTATCAGGTCACGCCAACCAAGCTCGTATCACCACTTTCCCTTTGGCAAACAAACAAAATAAAAACAGCATCACTTCAAAGAACATAGACAAACTTCTGAAGAATCCTAACATCGACTGTGTTTATGCAGAAGATGTCATCTCTTTCGCTAAGAAAAATAATTTATATGCCGGTCCTGATGGACAATTCTCTTTCTCAGACGTTTATGCTCCTGTAGATTTCAGTGGCGCACGCGCTTGTGAAATTCGTGTTTGGGCTATGTTCAACCAAGTAGTCGATGGCATGGATCAATACTGGGATTACGCTACAGGCAGAAATATCAATCGTGCAAAACCTTACGTTAAAGGCGAGGCACAGACTCCTGAGAATTTCCCAACCAACAGAATGCCTCTTTGGGTTAAACCTAACGAAAAAGTCAGCGTACTCGATATGATGGCATTCATGCGCGACCATTTAGAAGGCACTGAGTTGGACATGACTCAAGATGTTGGTGCAGGTCCTTTCCATTGTCCTTACAGATCACGTCCTATGGGTTGGGAAATCGATGGCGTTGAATACGTCCACGAACGCGCTACCGCTACACAACAGACAGGTTTCTCTTTCGTAGCACAATGCCGCACAACACCTATTAATAATATAGGCGGTATCATCTGGTTCGGCGTCGATGATGCAGCAAGCACCGTATATTGTCCGATGTACACATGCATGACAGAGATTCCACTCTGCTTCAGAGAAGGTAATGGTGGCATCATGGAATATTCGGAGACAGCAGCATTCTGGATTTTCAACCAAGTGACAAACTGGGCTTATACAAAATATGAATATATCCATCCTGAAATAGCCAAGAAACAAGCAGCATACGAACAAGGTTGGGTTGACGGAATAGCTAAAGTAGACGAAAGAGCAGCAGAACTTTATCAAGAAGATCCTGCTAAAGCTGTTGAGTATTTGACAAGATTCTCAAGTAAAGAAGCTGAAAAACTCACTGCAGACTGGAGAGAGTTCTACAAATATTTGTTCGTAAAATACATGGACTTCAATATCAAGGAAGCTCAGACAACACCCAAAAGCTACAAATATTACGCTCCAAAAGTTCAACAACCTAAATATAGCGAAGAATATTACAGAGCTATCATCGAACAAACAGGCGATAAACTTAAGGTTTATTGATAAAGTATGACAACAAAAAGAAAAGAGCCATCGTGATGTACGGTGGCTTTTTTGTCTTAATCTGTAGCCTGTAGTAAATAGTTTTCTTATCTTTGCCCCCTCATTATTCATTATTATTTTTAGGTATGAAAAGGACAATTACATTTATCTTTGCTTTGATGTTTTGTTTCAATATGAAAGCGCAAACATCTTTAACAGAAGCTGTTGATTTTACTTCGGTAGGACTCAACGGTGAAGAGATTCATTTGTTCGATATCTTAGACAACGGTCAGTATGCACTCATAGAATTCTTCTATAGCACAAGTTCTGGAGCCTTGACGTATGTAAACAAAATGATTGAGTCATACCAATATTTTGGTTGTAACGAAAATGATGTTTATTATATGCAGATTTCTCGTTATGATGATGAAGCTGCAGCGAGAGCATGGTGTAACGAATACGGAATCATGTTCCCGACAATTCATACAGAATCGGAAGGCGACACCGGAGATCAGATCTGCGAGACTTACGGCATCCCCTCGTATCCGACAGTTATCTTAATAGCTCCAGACCGCCAAATCGTTCTTCAAGACATCTGGCCTGTAACTTCAACAGAAAATATCATCGACGCGCTCACTCCTTTCGGCATAGAAGAACATGAATGCAGCGAGGTTCTCCCTGAAGTGAAAATAGAGATAAACAAAGCCACTTCAATATCTATAGAAGCAGAATTTACTCCTAACTTCGTGTGCTCTTCATATTACTTCATCTTAGGCGAAGGCAGCAGCTTGGAAGAACAAGATACTCCACTCGAACAGATAATTAAGGAACAAGGCGAGAAAGAAACATCAAAAACCACTTACAAATGGACCGACCTTACACCTGAGACATTGTATAATATTTATGTATTGCCAATGAATTTTGAAGATAGCGCGTCTGAAATAAATAAAGTGACGTTATCAACAACGGCAGCGTGGGGTCCAGCTGAGGTGGAACTTGAAGTCGAATTGATATGCGAGACAGAGTTGTATACCAAGGCAACTCCTAACGACAATACTTACGAATATCACTATGGAGTCTTCAAAAAATCCGAATACGAAAGTCTCGGTGAAGAAACAATCACAGTTATCCTCCTTGAAGATGGATATCCTCTGTTTGAAGTCGATGAATGGAACTGGACAGAACTCATTCCGAAAACTGACTATTATGCCATCGCTGTCGGAATCAACCATGACGAGGTCTTAGGTGAACTGACAATTATTCCGTTCAGAACAGAATTTGAATCGTTGGGAGAAATAAATGACTATGACTTCACAATAAATCCTAATCCTGCGCAAGACGTTGTGAGAGTGTCAACGGTCAATGGTCAACAGTCAACAATCAGGATATATAATACATTAGGAATGTTGATTGAAGAAATTGATGTAGATTCTGTAACAAATTCCAATGAAATTGAGATCAATGTTTCAGATTGGGACAAAGGTATTTATTTTGTCAGATTAAATGATAAGGTCGAGAAGTTGATCGTGAAATAAAGACATACTACCACTAATTAAAAATCCGCGAGAGAGTCTTCCCTTGCGGATTTTTTGCGTAAACACTAAGGGACTTCTATAAATAACTTGCAAATGATTTATGAATTTATAGAACTCCCATTTATTTTTATTTCATCTCAAACAGCTTTCCTTCATAACTGCATGAGAACGGAATGTCGGTCTTGAAGTCACCTAACATCGAAGTGCCGTTCGCAGTAATGGTGTAAACGTCTCCATTTTTTACTATGGTAAGCTCACCTATCGTCCCGACATATTCTTGATCTAAGAACTCCATCGCTACTATTGCGCCGCTCATCGGATCCATGCCTATCTGATGTGTTCCGACAAGTGTTTCCATGCCGCCTTTGACAACAAAGGCTACACTGCAATAGTCAGAATCAATATCATTGCTAATTTCGATGAATGTCATGTTCATGCCCTCATCTGATGTTACAGCTCCGGTATTAATATCTTTCGTGACGTTATTGATGGTAAGCGTTCCGTTACCGGTAGGCTCGTTAGCGTTAAAGAGTTCACCTTCATAATTAAGAGCAAAAGGAACCAAAACGTCGTCATCGACAGCATTTCCTGAGATCGTCACATTATAAATGTCGCCGTTCTTGCCGACAATAAGTTCACCAATAATATCATAATCATTCATCATGGTAGATACGTCAGCCTGATACAATCCTTCTTCTGTAAGATCGTATGTCCCAGAAACCAAGTCGTTGATATTATCCAATGAAATGTCCACGATAATAGGTCCGGTCTCACCGATGAATGTCATTGTCAACTCTGTTTCAAATCCGTCGTTTTCCACATAATATAAGGCCGTTTTGATAGGATGCGTGGTTTCATTAATTAATATGGTGTTGCCCGACGGGATCTCTCCGCCGTTTCCGTTTCCGCCACTATTGCCAAATTCGCCTTGATATGATAAGGAGAATTTTTTCGAAGCTCGGTCTTTATATGCTTCACCCGATATTGTCACACTTATGATATTAGACGATTCGCTTATCGTCAAGGCTCCGGTCACTTCATAATCGTAGTCGTGGAAAAGCATATCAGCTTCAGCGGTATATCTTCCTTCGCGGGTAAGTTCGAATGTCCCTGTAGGAATCTTGTCATAACCTTCAAGGTCGATATTGAAAACTAAATCGTTACAGCTGAATATCATTTCGGCATCGTTATCAGATTCATCAGCTACAAACACAGCCGACTTTATTTCGTATGAATCATCGCCGATAATGATTGAATTTATTGTTCCATTATGACCGTTGTTTTCTGGTTCCGGATCGTTGCAACTTGTCATTGCCATTGTCAGTGAAAGGATAAATAATCCTAATAATAAGAATGTTTTTTTCATAGTTTTATAAATAAATTTAGTTAGTTAGAATATATAACAATAACGCAGATAAGTTGTTTTATTGCACTATTTGAAAAAACTATATAAAACAAAACTCAAGACCTCAAATAGAAGTCCTGAGTTTTTATCTTATAAAATTCTAAAGTTCCAGAGTTCTAAAACTCTAAAACTCATCCCACGTTGCTTCCTGGAGCGACAGGCTGACTTGGAGTGATAACGACTAACCGTCCGTCTTTGTCTTCGGCTGATAATATCATTCCTTCGCTGGTGACGCCTTTTAATTTGCGAGGCTCGAAGTTAGCGATAAAACATACCTGTTTGCCGACCAACTCTTCCGGATTAGGATAATATTTCGCGATGCCAGAAACGATGGTACGTTTGTTCATGCCGTCGTCGATAAGGAACTGTAATAACTTATCAGCTTTTGGAACTTTGACACATTCTAAGACGGTACCAACTCTGATGTCCATCTTACCAAATTCGTCAATATTAGTATTAGGTTTGACTGGATTTGGAGCCCATGCGTTGAGTTCGTTCTGTTTCTTGGTATCTTCCAACTTCTTAACCTGTGCAGCAACAGTCTCGTCTTCCACTTTTGTGAACAACAACTCGACTTCACCGATTTGACTTCCTTCATTTAATAAAATTGTCTCCTTAGCCTGGTTCCATCCGCTTACTTCCAAACCTATCATAGCTTGTAACTTCTTAGCTGAGAATGGTAAGAATGGTTCTGAAAGGATAGCGAGTTTTGCAACGATTTGCAACGACACTGCGAGGACTGTCTTCACTCTTTCAGGATCGGTCTTGAATTGTTTCCAAGGTTCGTTTTCGGTGAGATAACGATTTCCGAGACGAGCAAGATTCATCAATTCTGACAATGCCTCACGGAATTTATATGTGTCAAGAAGATGAGCTATCTTATCAGGATATTGATTCATCTCTTCTATAGCAGCGTTATCTTTCTCATTGAGATTTATCATAGCAGGAACTTTACCCTCGAAATATTTATGAGTCAAGACCAAAGTACGATTTACGAAGTTACCGAAGATAGCGAGTAACTCATTATTATTTCTGTCTTGATAATCTTTCCAAGTGAAGTTGTTGTCTTTTGTCTCAGGAGCGTTAGCTGTCAACGCATAACGAAGCACATCTTGTTTACCAGGGAACTCCTCAAGATATTCGTGTAACCATACAGCCCAGTTACGAGAAGTAGAAATCTTATCGTTTTCAAGGTTAAGGAATTCGTTAGCAGGAACATTTTCCGGAACGATATAATCGCCGTAAGCTTTGAGCATACAAGGGAAGATGATGCAGTGGAACACGATGTTATCTTTACCGATGAAATGGACGAGTTTAGTGTCTTCATCTTTCCACCATTTTTCCCAGTCGGTGCCTTTTTCTCTGCAATGTTCTATTGTATTTGAGATGTAACCTATCGGAGCATCGAACCAAACGTAGAGCACTTTGCCGTCGGCTTCTTCAAGAGGCACAGGCACGCCCCAATCTAAGTCGCGTGTCACGGCACGAGGCTGCAAACCATTGTCGAGCCAACTCTTCACCTGACCATATACGTTAGGTTTCCATTCTTTATGACCTTCAATGATCCAGTCGCGGAGCCATTGCTCATATTGATCTAAAGGTAGATACCAGTGTTTGGTAGCTTTCTTTACTAATTTCGCGCCACTGAGAGCTGAGTGAGGATTTATCAATTCCTCAGGGCTCATCGAAGAACCGCATTTCTCACATTGGTCGCCGTAAGCGTGGTCGTTGCCGCACTTCGGGCAGGTGCCTATGATATAACGGTCGGATAAGAACTTGTTACGTTCCGGGTCGAAGAATTGTTCTGTCTCTCTCTCGATGAATTTACCGTCTTCGTAGAGTTTCTTGAAGAATGCAGCGGCTGTCTCATGATGTGTCTTAGAAGAAGTACGAGAATATATGTCGTAGCTTATTCCTAATTTTTCGAAAGAGTCTTTGATGATATTATGGTATCTGTCGACTATGTCCTGAGGTGTGCAGCCTTCTTTCTCGGCTTTGATAGTGATAGGCACTCCGTGTTCATCGGAGCCGCCGACAAACAAGACCTCTTCTCCTTTCATTCGTAGGTAACGTACGTAAGTGTCAGCAGGGATATAGACACCGGCTAAATGACCGATGTGTACTGGACCATTAGCGTAAGGCAATGCTGTCGTTACCGTATAACGCTTGAATTGTTTGTCGTTATTTTCCATTGTTTATGAAGTTTTAATTTAATAATAATTCTTTTAAGTCTGATCTTATATTCCCAACGAGATTCCAAGTCCTTTCGCGGTCTTGACTAAGTCGTGATCTTCAGTGACGAGATTCATCTTAGCGATGGCGTCTTCTAATGGCACCGCGATGATATTCGGATGACGATAGGCTACCATCTTTCCATATTCTTGATTCAACACCATCTCAAATGCCTTGACACCGAACTGCGATGCCAACACTCTGTCGTAAGCAATAGGAACACCGCCTCTTTGCAAGTGACCTAATGTAGTCTCACGCATATCGTGTTTGAATCCTGCGGCTTTCATCTGCTCGATGAACTTCTGTCCGATGCCACCGAGTTTCACGTTTTCATAACCTACTTCCTTGCTGACTTCAAACACCTGCTGTCCGTCTTTAGGTTTTGCGCCTTCAGAGATAACTACAACAGCGAAGCCTCTGTCATTGACGAAACGGCTTTCTAACTTCTCTTTTACTTTCTCTATGTCGTAAGGAAATTCTGGGAGGAGACATACCTCCGCTCCGCCAGCAACGGCTGCGTTTAAAGCAATCCATCCGGCGTCGCGTCCCATCACCTCCAATACAAAAACGCGGTTGTGACTTGCTGCCGTCGTGACTAACTTATCTACTGCCTCAGTGGCTATCTCGACGGCAGTCTGATAACCGAAAGTGCTGTCGGTCATAGATAAGTCGTTGTCAATAGTCTTTGGAACACCTATTATGTTAAGTCCTTTGTCGAATAACTTCTTCGATATTCTCTGTGAGCCGTCGCCACCGATATTGATGACGCAGTCGATGCCCATATATTGCAGCTTCTTGATCATCTCATCGGAACGATCTACCGTTGTCCATGTGCCGTCATTGTTTTTCACCGGCCACGAGAACGGACCTCCTTTGTTGGTTGTCTCTAATATTGTTCCGCCTCTGAAGTGTATTCCTCTCACGCTTTCTGGAGTGAGTCGCACTATCTCCGATGGCTCCCACAACACTCCGTTAAAGGCTTGTATGCTGCCGAGAACTTCCCAGTCTTTCTCCTGCGAGGCTCTCTTCACGATGGCTCTTATCACGGCATTCAAACCCGGACAATCGCCGCCGCCTGTTAATACTAATACTCGTTTCATATTCTATGGCTTTGTGCTACGAGCCTTGAGCTATGAGCTGATCTTAGCCCGTAGCCCATAGCTCTAAGCAAATTATTATTTCAAATCTAATTTTATCTGTAACTCTTCTAATTGTGCGTCGGCTATTGTAGAAGGCGATTCTGTCATCACGTCGCGACCCATATTGTTCTTAGGGAAGGCGATGAAGTCGCGGATGCTTTCTTGTCCGCCGAACAATGAGCAAAGTCTGTCGAAGCCGAATGCCAATCCTGCGTGTGGTGGTGCTCCGTATTCAAAGGCGTTCATCAAGAAGCCGAACTGCGATTGTGCGCTTTCGTCGGTGAAGCCTAATGTGCGGAACATCTTGTTTTGTAAGTCGCGGTTGAAGATACGTACCGAGCCGCCTCCGATTTCAACGCCGTTGAGGACGATGTCGTAAGCGTTAGCTCTGATCTCTGCCCATCTGCTTGGCTCTTCGTCTAAGAGATATTCGTCTTCTGGCTTAGGCGCAGTGAATGGATGGTGTTTTGCGTAATATCTTTGTGTCTCGTCGTCCCATTCCAAAAGTGGGAAGTCGATAACCCATAATGGCTTGTAATCGTCTGGATTACGAAGTCCTAATTGGTTACCCATCTCGAGACGTAAGGAGTTCATCTGAACTCTTGTTTCCAT
>SUWS01000079.1 GCA_015061365.1 Lentimicrobiaceae bacterium
ATTATACTTTAAATACTCCAGTGAGATTAGTTGAGAATAAAGGTATAGACGGCTTGGTGATAGAGGTGGCTGTCAACTCTACCATAAATCAAGACGTTAACGTAGAGACTAATGTTTTTGACTTCGCCGCTAATACTATTATCAAAGGTGAGGGTCAGCTGACTGTCAATGCGAATGACATAGGCTTCCATGTGGCTAATGGCGCGACTCTTACTCTCGACAGTATTAACTTAGTCGTTAACGGTCAATTCCCGATGACGGGTGATATTGGAGGCGACGAGAAATTGAGTATCATTAATTCACGTGTTGAGATACATGCCTTAGGTTCGGCGGCTGTCGATGACTTCGGAGGCGGTATCACTTTGAAAGATTGTATCATCAGCGAGCCTGAAGGCGGTGAGGTAGTAGGCGCGACCATAGAAGACAGTAATGGTAATTATGTACGTAATCTTCTGATTATTCCTTACGTTGAGAAAAAAGAGGCGGTATTAGAATTTGCGGTAACGGAGATGGCGGTTGAGATGGGAGAGGAAGCGTTTGTCAATTCACCTATGCTATGGAATCCGATGAATCTTGCAGTTACATACAGCAGCAGTGATATGAGTGTCGCTACTGTTTATGACGACGGACTTGTATATATCTCATCACCAGGTACTGCCATAATAACGGCATATTATGAAGGAGATTACTATACATTGCCTGGTTCAGCGAGTTATGAACTTATAGTCATAAAACCAGCCGTTGTATTTGTGGGCGACGGCGACTGGTATGCGATAACAGAATGGCAAGATGAGAAGACTCCTGAAGAGACTGACAATGTCATTATTAGAGGTAATGTTTATATTAATGATAATGTATGGATTAATTCTATCATTATAGAAGACGGTGCAACTCTTAATGTCAATTCTGGAAAATTGATTGTGGCGGAAGGCATTATTAACAATGATGCAGATGCTTTTATTATACATGATGGTGCGCAGGTGATGCAAAATAATGGAAATGTATATGCTACTTTTGAGATGAATATAAGTAATCCATCGTCGTGGACGGATGACATCAAGGGCGGATGGCAGTTCATTGCTTCTCCGGTGAAAAATGCTGCAATATCAGATTTTGTCCCATATACATCAGATTATGATCTATATAAGTATGACGGCAGTCGAAATCTGCAATGGGTCAACTATAAGAATCATATTGACGATTTCGAGACAACGTTCAGGCAAGGTAGAGCTTATCTGTCATCGTACGAGACTGAGACGAAAGCTACATTCAAGGGCGTACTCAATTATGAGACATCGTTCACTTTCACTGATATTAAATCGCACGACTATAATGATGATTATGCTAACTATTATCTCGTGGGCAATCCTTTTACTTTTGACATTAATTGGAACAAGATGACATTATACAATATATATGACGGCATAGCAAAACTTAATGATGTCGACGGTACATACGATTATGACATTGATACCGATATTAAGGTAGGAGACGGATTCTTTGTGATGGCTACGGCAGAAGACCCTTCATTGAGTTATAACAATGCTAGAAAGGGTAGGGAAGTGCATGAGAGTATAAATGTCATCGCGACTAATAGTGAAGGTGGCGACAATGTCGTGATTCACTTTGCTGGAGCTGACAAAGGTGGTTTCGTGAAACTGAAGAATCTCAATGATGATGTGGCTGAAATATATGTGAAAAAAGACAATACAGTTTACGGAATTTTAAGTTATGATGAAAGTGAAGAGGAAATCCCATTGTATTTCTCTCCGAAACAGATGGGAACATACAACATCAGAGTAGAGACTGACGGTAACTTTAAATATATCGGACTTCTTGACAAATCCACAGGAGAGGAAACAGATATTCTCAAAGAGACATACACTTTCACGTCTCTTAGCAGTGACTTCCATGATAGGTTTATTCTTAAAATCGATAACAGTCAACAGCCAACGGACAACGGTCATTTTGCATACGTTTCGGGAGAAGAAATAATCATCACAGATATTTCCGGTGAGGCGCAGATTAATATCTATGATGCGTTGGGCCGTTGCGTTCTCCGCATGGACGCGGCAAGCCACGTCCGTACAGGTGTGTCAGGCAGGGACGCGGCTTGCCACGTCCATATAGACAGATTCGATTCTGGAGTATATATCATTCAGAAGATAGATGAAAACGGAGTTAATGTACAGAAGTTGATAGTTAATAGTTTATAGTTTAGAGTAGTTTGAAAGTTGAAAGTAATTTAGTTTAAAAGTTTATCAAACTATAAACTTTCAACAATATACTCTAAATCAATATAAACTTTAAACTATAAACTTCAAAACTACTATTAACTATTAACTATAAACTATTAACTTTAAACTTTAAAAATGAGAAAATACATAATCACAATAATATTCGCATTAGGTCTCGGGATGAGTCTTAATGCTCAAAGCGACGGATTCTTTATGTCTAATTATTCGGAATATAGAGAAATGGAAGAATGGGGTAATCTTCCAAATCTTCCTGGTTCGCATGGATATATCAATGATTATTCATGTGTTGAACAAGAGGCTCCTCTCGGCAGCGGACTTCTGATTCTCGGAGCGTTGGCGTTGGGATATAGGAAGTTGAAAATTGAAAGTTGAAAGTTGAAAATTACGGTAGAGACGTACCAATTACACCTTAAAAAATAAACAATATGTAATTGTTGCGTCTCAATAGTTGAAATGTCAACAGACAACAGACAACGGGCAACAGTTTTTTTTAATCTGAGAGACGTACTAATTACATCAATGAAAATAAATACGATGTGATTTGTGCGTCTTTTTTTGAAGATTACATTAATTATGCATTATGAATTGTAAAAAAAACATGGAAATAAATTTTGAATAGTAAAAATTATTACTATTTTTGTATGTTTTAAAAAAAAACGAGTAGTTATGAATATTTTAATGACATTATGTGATGCGTCGGCGGGGCAGGAGGTCCTGGTGTCTTTTGCTTCTGAGAGGACGTGGCAATGGTTGCTGCAATTTTGTATTATCGCAATAGGCTTGTTGGCTGGTAACATTTTAAGAAGAAAAGTTCCGTTTCTGAGAAAGAGTCTTATCCCGTCAGCTTTGCTTGGCGGTGCACTTCTTCTTTGTCTTAAGGCTATTCCAGGAATGAGAGAGAATATCGTCGACAAACAGGCGATGGAAATCATCACTTATCATGCACTCGGCTTGGGATTCGTAGCACTCGCATTGAAAAATAACAAGATAGAATCAAAATCCTCGACGATGACTGTCATCGAAACCGGAACTCTCACCGCAAGTACATATTTGATTCAGGCTATCGTCGGCTTAGGAGCGACGATACTCATGTTCCACTTCGGAAAGGTGATTTTCTACGCAAGCGGATTGCTTCTCCCGATGGGATACGGACAAGGCCCGGGACAAGCACTTAATTTCGGTACGATATATACAGGACAAGCAGCCCTTCAAGGTATAGACTTCGCCGGAGCCGACTTCGGACTCTCGATAGCGGCGATGGGTTTCATCGTGGGTAGCTTGATAGGCGTCATATATCTTAATGTCTTGCGTAAGAAAGGCGTGATAACAGTGCAAGAAATGGAAGAACGTCAGACCAATACGTTGGACGATTACCAAAGTGAAGACGAGATCCCAGATAGCGAGTCGATAGATAAGTTCTCGATACAGATATGTTTAGTGCTGTTGGTTTACTTCTTCGTATATCTTTTCATCAACTGGATTCAACAGATGGATCTCGGCGACTTCGGAACAAACACTCTGAAACCTATGATGTGGGGATTTAACTTCCTGTTCGGAACGTTATTCGGCGTGATAGTGAAGGCTTTGGTAAACAAATTCAGGAAGGTGAAACTTATGAGCCGCGAATATACAAACAACTATTTGCTTAACCGTATCAGCGGCTTCTGCTTCGATATTATGATTGTAGCTGGAACGGCAGCTATCAGTTTCAAAAACTTAAGAGACTTCATCGTTCCGTTGATTATAGTATGCGTCTTGGGAGCGATAGCAACGTTCTGGTATTTGCGCACTGCCTCAAAACATCTTTATCCTACATATCAGAATGAGGGCTTCCTCAGTATGTTCGGTATGCTGACGGGAACCGCAAGTAACGGTATGATTCTCTTACGTGAGATAGACCCTAAGTTCGAGACGCCTGCTGCTAACAACTTGGTACTTCAGACATTCCCTGCAATAATCTTAGGATTTCCTATCATGCTCATCTTAGGTTATGCACCGCAATCGTTCAAAGCAAGTCTCATAACATTAGGAGTCGTGACTGTGCTATTTGTCATCATGGCAGGATTTATATTCAGAAAGAAAATTTTTAGAAAGAGAAAAAAATAATAAACTTCAATAACTTATCTTTGCATTCATTGTCTTTGATGACAATATCTGTTTTACTTATTAAAATATATTAACAATTGAAGAAGCTCATGGCTCATAGCTCGTGGCTCATAATAAAATAAAAAAACATGAATATCTTAGTATTAGGTTCGGGTGGTAGAGAATATGCTTTGGCATGGAAGATCTCACAAAGCAAATCTGTGAATAAAATATATATAGCTCCAGGTAATGCTGGGACTAATGATATCGGCGAAAACCTCGTAATTAATATAGCTGATTTTAATGCCGTTAAGGAGAATGTCTTGAATCTCAATATAGAGATGGTTGTCGTTGGACCGGAACAGCCTCTTGTTGACGGTATCGTCGATTTCTTTAAAAACGACGCTGACTTAAAAAATATTAAGATTATCGGTCCTGATAAGAAAGGTGCTCAACTTGAAGGTAGTAAGGCTTTCGCTAAAGCTTTTATGGAAAAATATAATATTCCTACAGCATCATGTTTTACGGTGACTTCCTCTAATCTAGAAAAAGGATTGCAATATCTTACAACTCAAAAATCACCTTACGTACTTAAAGCCGACGGACTCGCTGCCGGTAAAGGCGTCCTCATAATAGATTCTTTGGAAGAGGCTCAAAACGAATTGAGAGATATGCTCTCCGGCAAATTCGGTTCAGCATCTGCAAAGGTTGTTGTCGAGACATTCTTGAAAGGTATTGAAGTCTCGATGTTTGTGTTGACAGATGGCGAACATTATGTACTTCTTCCAGAAGCGAAAGACTACAAACGTATTGGCGACGGCGACACTGGCTTGAACACTGGCGGTATGGGAGCTGTTTCTCCTGTTCCTTTCGTGACTCCGGAATTTGTCGAGAAAGTCGAGAATAGAATCATAAAACCGACAATAAAAGGTCTCAAAGAGGAAAATATAGATTATAAAGGATTTATCTTTATCGGTCTGATGAATGTTGATGGCGATCCATACGTTATAGAATATAATGTTAGAATGGGTGATCCGGAAACAGAAGGCGTGATGACTCGTATCGATTCGGATTTGTTGCAATTGCTCGACGCTTGCGCAAAAGGTAAGTTGAATGAGGTGGAATATAAAACTTCTCCAAATACTTCAGTGACAGTGATGCTCGTTTCTGGCGGATATCCTGAAGATTACAAGAAAGGTATGGTTATGACCGGACTTGATCAGCTGTCGGATGACTGTATTATAGCTCATGCAGGAACGAAACTTAACGATAAAGGTGAGGTCGTTACATCAGGAGGTCGTGTCATTGCAGTGACAGCTCACGGAAAAGACATAGAAGAGGCGAGAAACAAAGCTTATCAAAATGCTGTGAAAATTAAGTTCGATGGCGTTAACTATCGTCGCGACATAGGTTTGGATCTTATGAATCTATAGTCATGTTAAAGTTTTTTAAGCATAGTTATCTTTCACAACATATCGTCGTTATCGTAATGGCGATAATATTATGGTTGCCGACTTTCATTACGAAGTCGGCATTCTTTATTGGTGACGACAATACACCTTTGTATAATATAATAATTTCATTGTTCGACTTCTCACCATTTATAATCAACACGATTGTATTTGCAATCTTCGTCATAAGTCTGTTTCTTTTTAACTCTGTTCTTTCGGCTAACAGGTTGGTTAATAAATATAGTACGGTGGGATCTTATACATTTGTGTTGATGATGTGTGTCTCCTCGAACATGCCTGCATGCTATCCTTTTATATTGGCTTGTCCTTTTATCTTGATGGCTATGCACACCTTATTCCTCATATATCAGACCGAGAACCCTGAGAATTATATGATGAATATAGGCTATTTCATTGCGGTGGCTTCTTTGTTCTATTATCCGTCAATATTCTTGATGCTGTGGGTCTTTGTGTCCTTTTTAATATTAGGCTTCAGAAAGTTACGCTATATACTGATTCCTTTTGTGGCTTTTATGATTGTCAATGCCATTGTGATAGGAGTTGCTTTCCTTTTCGGTAATTATGATAATCTGATAGAGTCTTACTCTTCCTTTTTCAATAATGTCACGTTATCATTTGACATGACAGTTGGCAACGTCTTCATGCTTATCTTGACCACATTTTTATTCATTATATCATTGATAAAGGTGTTGGGAAGCAGGAACTCAGATTATGGAAGTAACTTCAAAAAAAGGGTAGGAGTCGGGATAGTTATGACGGTGTTGTCGGCATTAGTCTTTTTTATGCATGGACCTCTGATGGGTAATATCATGATTTTTATGATGTATGCATTCTTTTATGCCATAGCATTGTCGGATATGAAAAAATCAAAGATTGCTGATATTGTGATGATTGTAATGACTGTAATTTTTTTAGCTAATCAATATTTACCTTTATTTGGCATAACGATATGAATTTGAAGGCGTATTTTACGGAGAATCTCATTGAGGCTGGCTGCGATGAGGCGGGACGTGGATGTTTGGCGGGACCTGTTGTAGCGGCGGCAGTTATCTTAGACAGAAACAAAGATTATCCAATGTTGGACGACTCTAAGAAACTTACGGAGAAACAGCGTAATAAATTGAAATCTATAATAATGCAGGAGGCATTAGCATACGGTATCGGTATTGTTGATAATAATGAAATCGATGAGATTAATATCTTAAACGCGTCTTTTCTCGCAATGCATCGTGCTATCGAGCACTTAACTGTTAAACCAGAATTTCTGTTGATCGACGGGAATCGTTTTAATCCATATAAAGATATAAAACATCAGTGTATTGTTGGTGGCGACGCTAAATATCAGTCTATAGCTGCGGCGTCTATCTTAGCAAAAACGACACGTGATGCCTTGATGGAAGAATACGACCTGCAATATCCGATGTATAACTGGAAGAAAAACAAAGGCTATCCTACTTTGGAACATAAGAATGCAATAGCTGAGTTTGGTACGACGCCATTACACAGAATGACATTTAATATGTCGATACAACTGAAATTATTTTGATGATAAAGGGATTGAATAAAAAAAAGTCAGCGTTTTAAACCACTGACTTTTTTGCTTACTTGTAGCGAGGATGAGAATTGAATTTTACCGATAACTCCCTGATTTTCAGACTTTTATGATTATTAAAAACTTATATTTTTTACATAAATGAATTTTAACGTTTTTTGTCCCGTATCTGTCCCGGTTCAAGTGCGTATAATTGACTGATATACAATGTTTTGTTTTACATTTGTAAATGAAAAATACGCTGAATTTGTGAGGAGATAGGGTACTGCCGGATTCCCGCCGTTTTTTTTAGGTTAAAAAATATTATTTTTCTGTTAATTTTTAAAAATCTTCTTCACAATCAGCTGAATCACTGTTTCGCTCAATACAATCTCCTATGTAGGTCAAACCATCAAT
>SUWS01000018.1 GCA_015061365.1 Lentimicrobiaceae bacterium
TTTGAGGTTTTGACTGCAAAGTTACCATCAATAATTTCAAATCAAAAAATCAAAGAACGCTTGTAATTAATTTATATTTAACAATTTAACTACTACATGGCGAATTTTATCGCATCAGTAGTAATTATGAATTAAAAAAGCGTATTCCAACGACACTTCTTTTATTCCTTCGAAGCGTCCTGATGCGCCGCCATGACCGAAGTCCATGTTAGTCTTGAGATACAACGGATTGTCGTCGGTCTTCATCTCTCTCAACTTAGCTACCCATTTAGCCGGTTCCCAATATTGAACCTGACTGTCGTGCAATCCTGTCGTGACGAGCATCGCAGGATAATCTTTTCGTTCCACATTATCGTAAGGCGAATATGATTTCATATAATCGTAATATTCTTTTTCATTAGGGTTACCCCATTCGTCATACTCACCTGTCGTAAGCGGAATACTTTCGTCTAACATCGTAGTCACAACATCGACGAAAGGTACCTGAGCTACAATGCCGCGCCACATCTCTGGAGCCATATTAGCGACTGCACCTACGAGCAAACCTCCGGCACTGCCTCCCATAGCGAACATCTTGTCGTTAGACGTAAATCCTTCGTCAACTAAATATTTTCCGCAGAAGATAAAATCCAAGAATGTGTTTTTCTTTTTCAACAGTTTACCGTCCTCATACCATTGACGACCCATCTCCTCGCCTCCTCTGATGTGAGCTATCGCCCATACGAAACCACGGTCCAAGAGACTTAGTCGCGCCACCGAGAAATAAGCGTCCATGCTGCTGCCATACGATCCGTAACCGTAAAGTACGAGAGGGTTATTACCGTCTTTCTTCATACCTTTTTTATATACCAAAGAAATCGGGACCATCATGCCGTCGTGCGAAGGTGCGAGATGACGTTCGGTGACGTAATCCGTAGGTTCATAACCTCCCACAATTTCCTGACGTTTCAACAATACAGACTTACGTTCCTTCATATCAAATTCATAGAGAGATGCGGGTGTCGTCATTGAATTATAACCATATCTTAACAGATGCGAGTCGAAATCAGGATTTCCCGCCGAATATGCCGTATATGTTGGTTCTCCGAAATCGATATAATAATCTGTCTTCATATCCCACGTCATAACTCTAATTTTCACCAATCCTTCCTTACGTTCTTCTATGACAAGAAATTCCGAGAACAAATCAAAGTCTTCTATCAAAACATCTTCACGATGTGGCATTATCTCGACCCAATTCTCTTTCTCTGTCATACCGACAGGTGTCTTCATAATCTTGAAGTTCTTCGCGCCATCAGCGTTCGTCAGGATATAGAAATACCCCTCATAATGACCTACTCCGTAAAGCAGATCCTGCTGACGTTTCTGGAATACCTTAAACTCGCCATACGGATTATCAGCATCCAAGAAACGAACCTCAGAAGAAAGCGTACTTTCCGATACGATCATGATATATCTCTTAGACTTAGACTTACCGACAAAACAACTGAATGCAGTATCCTCTTCAAAATACACGAGTTCGTCGTTATCCGGATCATCACCAAGTTTATGACGCAATA
Organism: Lentimicrobiaceae bacterium; assembly: GCA_015061365.1. Lineage (GTDB taxonomy): Bacteria > Bacteroidota > Bacteroidia > Bacteroidales > F082 > Limimorpha. The sequence goes on from SUWS01000018.1 coordinate 1,560, forward strand.
TCTTACACGAACGTAGCGTATCATCTTTAGAGCTATAGAAAACCGTCTCGTTATCATTAGCCCACACCATATTACCCGTAGTGTTTCTGATAATCTCACTTTCTAAACCTTTACCACTCTCACCCTCTATACCTTTGAAACAAATATCATATTGTCGGCGACTAATGGTATCGACGCTATATGCGAGCAGCTCATTATTAGGACTCACGGAATAAGCTCCGATATCGAAATAATGATGACCTTTCGACATCTCGTTACCATCGAGAAGGATCTGTTCAGGATTATCCATATTATCTTTACGACGGCAATAGACGGGATATTCTTTACCTTCTTCATAACGAGAATAATAGTAGTAGCCGTTTCTTTTCACTGGATATGAAACGTCATCCTGTTTTATACGTCCCACAATCTCGTCGTATATCTGTCGTTGCAGAGGTTCTGTGTCTTTCATCATCTCCTCTTGGTAATGATTTTCTTCTTCGAGATAGGCTATCACTTCAGGATTTTCACGTTCGTTGAGCCAATAGTAATTATCTATACGAACATCCCCATGAGCTATGAGTTCACGGGGATATTTTCTTGCTAAAGGTTTTTTCATATTAGAATGATAATGTTAGACCGAGACTTGGCATCAGCGGCAGTTGATATATAGATTCCGCTGAGACGATGTCTATATAAAATATATTTTCTCTGTTATATACGTTAGTTACTCCGAGATTAGCTTCGAGTTTTACATTTTCTGAAAAATAGAACTTACGTTTTACATCAATGTCGAGACGATGATAAGTCGGCATTTGTCCGGTATTGAGTTCATCATACAAGATTCCGAGATAACCGCTTTCGGTATAAGGGTCGAAGTCGATATTATTATAAGGGAGTTCTTCATAGAAACCAGTCACCTGAGTGAAAGGGAATCCTGTACCAAAGTTCCATCGTGCGCTAAATTCCCATTGATTTTTGGCTCCTGCCGTATATGTCGCGAGCAGGTTAACATTGTGACGACGATCGTAATGTGTTCTGTAGGTATGAATATCGCCATTAGAATCTTCATAGTCTTTATTGACATATCCCAAAGAATATGCGCCCCAGAGATACCATCTGTGACTATCATATTTAAGAGAGAAATCCAATCCATAGGCTTTACCTCTTTCAACCATGAAGTCTTTCTTCTCTATCTCCGGTGTTCCTATAGGAGCGTCCTCTACGCTATACACCTGATTTCTGTTCATGCTTGTCAACTGACGGAAGTCTTTATAATAAGCCTCTACGTTAAGTGTGGTATTGAGAGCCACATCGAACTCTGTACCTATAATATAATGTATAGCTTTCTGTAATTTTGAAGTCACTTCTTCTCCGTTGAAATATTTCGGGAGGTCGGCTTGTCCCGACAAGAAACCATAGAAGAGGTTCACTACATCACGGTCGCTATTAGCAGCGATGAGATTCTGTGTGTAATATCCGCCTGCAGCCTTGATACGGAACCAGTCGTTGACGTTATATTTGATAGCGAGACGAGGTTCCGGCGACACTTCAGAAAGTGACGCGTATGCCTGGACTCTAAAACTCGGCTCCAATATAAGGTTATCAAACTGAGCTTTATATTTTATATATGCTCCAAGTTCTGTAGTATTTTCAACCTGACTGATATGTATGCCGTTGGATTTTACATAATCAAACTCTGTTTTGAAACCAAGAAGCTCGATACCATATTTCAACGAGTTCTTACCAAGGAAATATGTGAATGCGAAACCGGCGTTAAAACCGTTGATAGAACTTGTTCTACTCGGGTTATTGTTTTCAGTGAGAGCCGCCTTATAATCTGAGAACGCCATATTACCCTCGATGAGCACCGACGACTTAGCTGGGATGACGACGAAGTTTGCTCCGGCACCATACGAATCCCATCCGAAGTTAGAGATTGATTTATAATTGTTAACATCGTCTTGGAAGTTAAATCCGAAGAGATTAATCTTACTGCCATTAGCGGCATTGATGGAAAGTTTACCATAAAGGTCCTGATAGTTATATGGCAGAGACTGACCGTCAAGCATACCCTTATAAATGGTCTGACTTGTCTTTTCGAGATAGGAGTTTTTTGCGGAGATGATAAATGAAGCCGTAGCGTCTTCAGGATTCTTAGCTTTTTTGATAGGACCTTCCAAGGTCAGTTTCGCACCGAATGTCGTAGCTCCTACATTACCTGCTATACGTTTTTTATTTCCGTCACGCGTGGTAATATCCATCACCGAGGAGATACGTCCGCCGTATTCAGCCCCGAAACCTCCGGTGTAAATCTCCGCGTTTCTGATAATATCGGTATCAAACACAGAGAAAAGTCCGATGGAGTGAAACGGATTATAAACTACCATACCATCAAGAAGAACCTTATTTTGTATCGGAGATCCTCCTCTGATATAAAGTTGTCCGCCTTGGTCACCAGTGAAGACGACTCCTGGAAGAACCTGAAGATACTGCGCCAAGTCGGCCTGTCCGCCCATAGTTGGAATTCTGGTGATGACCTTTGGTGTTACATTAACAACGGAAGTCTTGGTTTCAGTTCTCGCCTCTATCTTATCAGCTGTGATACTGACTGCTTGCAGCATAACTGATGATTCTTCCAAGTAGAATTTCTTGTTGACAACTTGTTTGTTACGTAAAGAAACCGGTTCGCTTATAGTATCGTACCCGAGGTTGGTAATCATGATAGTATAATCACCATCTGGAATTTTCGTTATATTAAAGAATCCGTTGATGTCGGTAGAGGCTCCGAGTGTCGTTCCTTTGAGATAGACATTACAAAACATCATCGGTTCTCCAGTCTGCTTTTCATAAACAAAACCTTTCACATCATTCTGAGCAAAGGCTGTAATATTAATTAACAATACTATAAGTATAAAAAATAATTTGTTGAGATGTATTTTCATTTGCTATAAAATTATCTTTGAGATAAAAACACTCTACGCCTGTATTACACAACGATTTGAACGCTATATACAAGCAAAATTGTGAGGAGCAAAGATAATAAAAAAAATTATGGATGATAACGGATAATTATGTTTTTTTTAATGCATTAATCATACTTCACAATTCATAATTATTGCGAAATATTCCTCTAATTATGCATTATGAATTATGCATTATGAATTATGCATTATGAATTAAAAAAGACCGCCACAATTCTGCGACGGTCTTTAGGTATTTTTCAGATCTTATGGTTCTGAGATTCTCAGTTATTATTTATGGAATCTGTGGTTTTTACCTGGATAGTAAGCTACGCTACCGAGTTCTTCTTCGATACGGAGAAGTTGGTTGTACTTACAGATACGGTCTGTACGTGAAGCAGAACCAGTTTTGATTTCGCCAGTATTAAGAGCTACAGCGAGGTCAGCGATAGTTGTGTCTTCTGTTTCGCCTGAACGGTGGCTCATAACTGCTGTATATTGGTTACGATAAGCCAAGTTAACAGCGTTTATTGTTTCGGTAAGAGAACCGATTTGGTTAACTTTAACGAGGATTGAGTTAGCTACATTACGTTCGATACCTAATCTCAAGCGGCTTTCGTTTGTCACGAACAAGTCGTCACCGACGAGTTGAATCTTGTTACCGAGAGCGTCTGTCATCATTCTCCAACCGTCCCAGTCGTCTTCTGCCATACCGTCTTCGATAGAGATGATAGGATATTTAGCGCACCAGTTTTTCCAGTAGTCGACCATCTGAGCTGGTGTCAATTTGTCGCCTGTTGATTTGTGGAGGTGATAAACGTTTTCTTCTGGGAGATAATATTCTGAAGAAGCAGGGTCGAGGGCGATGAAGATTTCTTCACCTGGTTTGCGACCAGCTTTTTCAATAGCTTGAAGGATAACTTCGATAGCTTCTTCATTTGAACGGAGGTTAGGAGCGAAACCACCTTCGTCGCCTACATTTGTAGAGTAACCTGCGTTTTTAAGTACGCTCTTAAGGTTATGGAAAATCTCTGCACCCCATTGGATAGCCTGACGGAATGATGATGCGCCAACAGGCATAATCATGAACTCTTGGAAGTCGATGCTATTATCAGCGTGTGAACCGCCATTAAGGATGTTCATCATAGGAATAGGGAGAGTGTTAGCGCTTACGCCACCTACATAACGGTAGAGAGGCTGACCTGTATACTGAGCACCTGCTTTAGCGCAAGCCAAAGAGACGCCAAGGATAGCGTTAGCACCAAGTCTATCTTTATTAGGAGTTCCGTCAATTTGTAACAATTTCTTATCAATTTCATTTTGGTCGAGGACGTTCATGCCGATTAACTCGCCAGCGATGATAGTATTGACATTTTCAACTGCTTTCAATACGCCTTTTCCTAAATAAGTTGATTTATCGCCGTCACGGAGTTCTCTTGCTTCGTGAACACCTGTTGATGCGCCTGAAGGGACAGCTGCGCGGCCCATTGCGCCGTCTTCTGTACAAACATCGACTTCAACGGTAGGATTACCGCGTGAGTCTAATATTTGACGTGCATAAACACATGATATTCTACTCATAGTAATAAATATAGTTTTAATTGTAATAAAAATATTTTGGTTTTCAAAAAAAAGACCCGACCGAAAAAGTCAGGTCTTTATTGAAACAGAAAATTATTCTGCGTTATTTTCTTGAGCTGGAGCTGCTTCAACTGCTGGGGCTTCAGTTTTTTTCTTGCCGCCTCTTCTGCGAGTTGACTTAGCGACTTTAGCTTTCTTTTCGCCACCTGTGTAGACTTCGTTATAGTCGACGAGTTCCATCATACACATTTCTGCGCTGTCACCAAGACGTGTACCCAATTTAATGATACGGGTGTAACCGCCTGGACGTTCAGCTACTTTCTGGCTGATTTCACGGAAGAGTTCTGTGACAGCCTCTTTGCTTTGAAGCTGAGCGAAAACTGTACGGCGTGATACTGTTGAATCATCTTTGGAACGAGTGATCATTGGTTCTACGTAGATACGTAAAGCTTTTGCTTTAGCTACAGTAGTGGTGATACGTTTGTTAAGAATAAGCGAGCAAGCCATATTAGCTAACATAGCGTTGCGGTGTGCGCTTTTTCTTCCTAAGTGATTAAATTTCTTATTGTGTCTCATCTTTATTATTCCTTATCTAATTTATATTTGCTGATATTCATTCCAAATTCTAATCCTTTATTTCTCACCAATTCTTCTAATTCTGTAAGAGACTTCTTACCGAAGTTACGGAATTTGAGGAGATCGTGTTTGTCGAGCGACACCAAGTCGCCGATTGTTTCGACTTCAGCTGCTTTCAAGCAGTTCAATGCACGTACAGAGAGGTCCATCTCGACCAATTTAGTCTTAAGCAACTGACGTATATGTAAAGAACTTTCGTCCAAGTCTTCTGAAGCAGATTTCTTTTCATCCATCATTGTTATTCTCTCATCTGAGAAGAGCATGAAGTGATAGATGAGTATCTTTGCTGCCTCTTCCAACGCGTCTTTAGGATTTATAGAACCGTCTGTTTCGATGTCGAAGATAAGTTTTTCATAGTCTGTCTTTTGTTCGACACGGTAATTTTCATGTTTATAGCTGACGTTTCTAATTGGAGTATGGATTGAATCTATGGCGATAGTGTCGATAGGTGCGTTTAACACTTTATTTTCGTCAGCATTCACATATCCTCTACCTTTGTTGATTGTCAATTCGATTGACAATTTCACTGATGGGTCCATGTGGCAGATGACGAGTTCTGGGTTCAACACTTGAAACACCGAGAGGAACTTATTGATGTCGCCGGCGACGAATTTATCTTGACCGCCTACGACAACAGTGACCTTCTCAAATGTTTCGCCCGGGATCTGTTGTTTGAAACGAACCTGTTTAAAACGTTGTACCATATCGGTCACGTCTTCTATTACGCCGTGTATTGGAGCGAGTTCGTGTTGAACGCCTTCAATACGTATTGAAGTGATGGCGTAACCTTCCAATGAAGAGAGCAATACTCTTCTGAGTGCGTTGCCGATAGTTGTAGCAAAGCCAGGTTCGAGTGGGCGAAATTCGAAGACACCATGTTTGTCTGTCGATTCTACCATTATAACCTTATCGGGTCTTTGAAATGCTAATATTGCCATAATATCAGTTTATATTCGATTATTTAGAATACAACTCAACGATAAGTTGTTCATTGATGGTTTCAGGAATATCTTCACGGTTTGGATATGACATGAATTTACCGCAAAGTTTATCTGAATCCCATTCTAACCATGGATGACGGTTTGAACGGCCTTCCACTGAATTAGTAATGACTTCCAAGCTCTTGGATTTCTCACGTACTGCAACGATGTCACCAACTTTCACGAGGTATGAAGGGATGTTGACAACTCTACCATTGACTGTAATATGACGGTGGCTTACCAATTGACGTGCTGCTGCGCGTGTTGGAGCGATACCGAAGCGATAAACTAAGTTATCTAAACGTGATTCTATAAGTTGAAGTAAAATCTCACCGGTGATGCCTTTTTTCTTGTTAGCTTTCTCGAACAAGTTTCTGAATTGGCGTTCCAAAATACCGTATGTATATTTTGCCTTTTGTTTTTCCATCAACTGTACACCATATTCAGAGACTTTCTTTCTTCTCTTTGCTGCACCATGTTGTCCCGGAGGATAATTTCTTTTTTCGTAATTTTTGTCTGCGCCGTAGATTGGTTCACCGAATTTACGAGCGATTTTTGTCTTAGGACCTGTATATCTTGCCATAACTACTAATTTTTAACTTAATTAATAAAAATCACACTCTTCTACGTTTAGGTGGACGGCAACCGTTATGTGGCAATGGAGTAACGTCGACGATTTCTGTTACTTCAATACCTGATGCGTTGATTTGACGAATTGCTGATTCACGTCCTGAACCTGGTCCTTTTACAAATACTTTTACTTTACGTAATCCCAAGTCATAAGCTGTTTTTGCGCAATCTTCTGCTGCCATTTGAGCTGCGTAAGGTGTGTTCTTCTTTGAACCTTTGAAGCCCATTTTTCCGGCTGATGCCCAAGAAATGACTTGTCCTTCATTGTTTGTCAAGGAAATGATGATGTTATTGAATGAAGCTTTGATGAATGCTTTTCCTAATGCTTCAATCTTAACAACACGTTTCTTAACGACTTTTGTGTTTTTTGCCATTTTTTAATTTAATTTGTTTTAATGGTTTCTATGATCCAACCAATAAGTTACTTATTACTTAGTGGCTTTCTTTTTATTAGCGACAGTTTTCTTACGTCCCTTACGAGTACGTGCGTTATTTTTGGTACTTTGACCACGTAAAGGTAATCCTGAACGATGACGGATTCCTCTGTAACAACCAATATCCATCAAACGTTTGATATTGATTTGGATTTCACTACGAAGTTCACCTTCAACTTTGTATTGGTCGCCGATGATTGTACGGATGTTATTTTGTTCATCGTCGTTCCAATCTTGAACTTTCTTCTCTGGGTCAACACCTGCCTTAGCAAGGATTTCCTTAGCAAGTGAACGTCCAATTCCGTAAATGTAAGTCAAAGAAATTTGACCTTGTTTGTTGTTAGGGATATCAACACCCGCGATTCTTGCCATAATTTTTCTGTTTTACTTGTTATCAACCCTGACGTTGTTTTTCCTTAGGGTTCTTTTTGTTAATTACATACAATTTACCTTTACGACGAACTATTTTGCAATCGTCTGATCTTTTTTTGATTGATGCTCTGACTTTCATATTGTTATTATTATCTTTTATTTCTTTAAAGTCACGGTTATACCTATCTTTTTTGCGGCTGCAAAGATAAGAAAAATATTTTAATAAAAAAATATTATTTATATCTGAATGTTATACGTCCTTTTGTCAGATCATAAGGGGACATTTCGAGTCTCACTCTGTCGCCAGGGAGTATCTTGATATAGTGCATTCGCATCTTACCTGAAATGTGTGCAATAATTTGAAGTCCGTTTTCCAACTCCACTCTAAACATTGCGTTACCCAATGATTCTATTACTGTTCCGTCTTGTTCTATCGACAATTGTTTTGCCATATAATATTCTTTTAATTATTGATTTCCTTCAATCCATTCAAAACTTGATAATATCTCAGCCTTGCCATTACGAACCGCAACATCGTGTTCAAAATGCGCTGCCGGCATTCTGTCCTTTGTCTTTATTGTCCAGCCATCTCGTTCTTGAACTATATTGCGTTTGCCGAATGTTATCATCGGTTCGATAGCGATGACCATGCCTTCTGCCAATTTTGTCCCAGTACCGCGCTTGCCGTAATTGGGAACTTGTGGATCCTCATGCATCTTACGTCCTACACCATGACCGACCAACTCTCTAACAACGCCGTAGCCGAATTGTTCTACATAGCTTTGAACAGCGTAACCGATATCGCCAATGCGATTACCGGCTACTGCTTGTTCAATACCTTTATATAATGATTCTTTCGATCTTTGTAGGAAGAGTCTTATTTCTTCTGATACCTCCCCTACTGTAAAAGTATAAGCTGAGTCACCAACGTAGCCGTTTAATATTGTTCCACAGTCTACCGAGACTATATCTCCGTCACGAAGCTCATAGTTACCTGGAATACCATGAACCACTGCATCGTTGACAGAAACACATAAACTTCCGGGAAATCCCTCATAGCCCTTGAAGGCTGGTATTGCACCATGGTCTCTGATATATTCTTCAGCGATTTTATCAAGTTCTATAGTACGGATACCCGGACGTATATGCTTACCCACTTCTGCTAATGTCTTTCCCACTAGCAAAGCAGCTTGTCTTAGCAACTCGATTTCCTTATCAGTTCTATAATGAATCATTACGAGAAATCTTACATTCTTCCTGAGCGACCTTTGATACGACCAGCTTTTGTCAAACCGTCATAGTGACGCATCAAGAGATGACTTTCTATTTGTTGCAATGTATCTAACACAACACCGACGAGGATCAACAATGAAGTTCCACCATAGAATTGTGAGAACTGTTGATTTACGCCGAGAAGTGAAACTATAGCTGGCATGATAGCTACTATACCTAAGAACAATGAACCTGGCAAAGTAATTCTTGAAATAATTTCATCAAAGAATTCCTGAGTTTTCTTACCTGGTTTTACGCCTGGGATGAAACCACCGTTCTTCTTAATATCTTCTGCCATTTGTGCTGGGTTAATAGTAACAGCTGTGTATAAGTATGTGAAAACGATGATCAAAATAAAGAAAACAAAATTATACCAGAAGCCGTTCATATTGGTAAATGCCGCCATGAATCCAGACATTGATTCACTTTGTGTGAAACCTGCTATAGTAATAGGTACAAACATGATTGCTTGAGCAAAGATAATTGGCATAACGCCAGCTGCATTCACTTTGAGTGGAATGTATTGACGAACACCACCGTATTGTTTGTTACCAACAACGCGCTTAGCATATTGTACAGGTATCTTACGAGTACCTTGTACCAACATTATTGTCATAATGATAACGAGGACGAGGACTACAATCTCAATCAAGAAGAAGATTGGTCCGCCGTGACCTTGTGAGAAGCGTGAAGCCACTTCAGCGAACAAGGCGAAAGGTAAACGTGCTATGATACCTATCATAATGATCAATGAGATACCATTACCAATACCTTTGTCTGTAATACGTTCGCCGAGCCACATGACGAATAATGTACCTGCTATAAGGATGATTACTGATGAAATCCAGAAGAACAATGTTGGTGAGCCGCCTGCTACGAAAGGATAGATAGCTTCTGATGGGAGTTGAGCACGCAAGTTAGCGATATAACCTGGAGCTTGAACGCCAACGATAATCACTGTCAAGTAGCGAGTAATCTGATTGATTTTACGACGACCGCTTTCACCTTCTTTTTGTAAACGTTGGAAATAAGGTATCGCCATACCCAACAGCTGCACGATGATGGAAGCTGTGATATATGGCATGATACCTAATGCGAATACTGAAGCGTTAGCGAAAGCACCACCTGAGAACATATTCAACAAACCGAGAAGACCGCTACTGCTTTGGTTTTGCAATTCGGCGAGTTGATTAGGATCGATTCCTGGGAGAACCACGTAAGAACCGAAACGATAAATTAAGATAATTAATATCGTATAGGTGATACGCTTACGGAGTTCTTCAATTTTAAAGATATTTCGTATGTTTTCTCTGAGTTTCTTGTTCGCCCAAAGAATTGCTGCTATTACTGCACATACTAAAATAACTATTAATAACTCCTTCATATCTCTTCAGTTTTATTTATTATATTCTTTCAATTGTTCCACCGGCTTTTGTGATAGCATCCTCTGCGCTCTTTGAGAAAGCGTGAGCTTTAACTGTCATTTGTGCCTGTAATTCACCATTACCAAGAATCTTAACGAGTTCATTCTTGCCAACGAAACCATTTTCTCTCAGCAATTCTGGAGTGATTTCATTAATACCGCAGTCAGCGAAATCTTGGAGGATTTCAACATTAACTGGGCGATAGAACTTACGGTTGATATTCTTGAAACCGAATTTAGGGACGAGACGTGCCAATGGCATTTGACCGCCTTCATAACCGATTTTATGTGAGGTACCAGAGCGTGAGCCTGCGCCTTTATGACCGCGTGTTGAGGTACCACCTCTACCAGAACCTTGTCCACGACCGATTCTTTTGCGTGTCTTTACTGAGCCTTTGGCTGGTTTAAGATTACTAAGATCCATACTGATTTTTATTTTCTTAGTTCAACAATTAAATTTCTTCTATTTTGAGAAGGTGTTTTACCTTTTCAACCATACCGGCGATACATGGGTTTTCCATATCGACCTCTACAGATTGGTTCATCTTTCTAAGACGCAAAGCTACTAAAGTATCTTTTTGATCTTGTGGTCTGCCGATGCCACTTCTAACCTGAGTAATTCTAACTTTTTTCATTGCTATAAGATTATCCGTTAAACACCACATCCATATCAACACCTCTTAATTCTGCTACCATACGAGCGTCACGCATTTGGCTCAACGCTGCGAATGTAGCTTTAACTACTGAGTGAGGGTTTGAAGAACCTTTTGACTTAGCCAAGACGTTTTTAACGCCGACGCTTTCCAATACAGCACGCATAGCACCACCTGCGATAACACCAGTACCTGGAGTAGCTGGTTGTACGTAAACGTAAGCACCGCAGTATTTACCATATTGTTCGTGAGGGAGGGTTCCGTTGATAATTGGAACTTTAATTAAATTTTTCTTTGCATCATCGATACCTTTTGCGACAGCGGCTTGAACTTCCTTGGCTTTACCAAGTCCGTAACCTACCACGCCATTTTCGTTGCCGACGACTACAATAGCTGAGAAGCTGAATGTACGTCCACCTTTGGTAACTTTGGTGACGCGTTGAACGCTAACCAAACGTTCTTTAAACTCGATTTCCGAAGTTTTTACTCTTTTTACGTTGACTTCTGACATAGCTTTAGAATTTTAATCCACCATTACGAGCGCCGTCTGCCAAAGACTTAACTCTACCATGATACAAATAACCATTACGATCGAAAACAACTGTTTCAATACCTGCTGCTTTTGCTTTTTCAGCAATCAAAGCACCAACTTTAGCTGCTTTTTCAATCTTAGTAATTTTTTCTTCTTCGATTCCGTTCTCGCGTGAACTTGCAGCAAGTAAAGTCTTGCCTGCAAGGTCATCGATTAATTGAACGTAAATTTGTTTGTTGCTTCTGAAGACAGACATTCTTGGACGTTCAGCAGTACCGTTAACGATTTTTCTGACGCGTCTCTTGATATTCAATCTTCTTCTTATCTTTTTAACTTTAACCATCTTAATTGCGTTTTTCAGTTATCGATTCAAACATTATTTACCTGCTGCTTTACCTTGTTTACGTCTCAAGACTTCACCCACGAACTTAATACCTTTACCCTTATATGGTTCTGGTTTACGGAATGAACGAATCTTTGCTGCAACTTGACCAAGCAACTGTTTATCGTAAGAACGCAACTTGATGATAGGGTTCTTACCTCTTTCGTTTACTGTTTCAACTTTGATTTCTTCTGGGAACACCATTACTATAGTGTGTGAGAAACCGAGTGATAATTCTAATTGTTGACCTTTTGCTTCTGCTTTATAACCAACACCTACAAGTTCTTGTACGAGTTCAAAGCCTTCTGATACGCCTTTAACCATGTTGAAGAACAATGCGCGGTAAAGACCATGTTTAGCGCCTGCTTTTTCTATGTTAGCTGGTTCTAAAACTACAAAACCGTCTTCAATTTTTACAATAACATCACCGTGGAAGTCTTGTGACAATTGTCCCAATTTTCCTTTTGCTGTAAAAACGTTATCTTTTACTGATACTTCGACACCTGCTGGGATAGCGATAGGCATCTTTCCAATTCTTGATAATGACATTGCTATTCTCCTTTCATTAACTTACATAACATAAAACTTCACCACCGATATGAAGCTTGCGTGCTTCTTTATCTGTCATAATACCTTGAGATGTAGAGATGATTGCTATACCCAAGCCGTTCATCACTCTTGGTAAGTTTTCTGAATCAGCATATTTACGTAAACCTGGAGTTGATACTCTTGTGATTGTTGTAATAGCTGGTTGTTTTGTTACAGGATGATATTTCAAAGCAATTTTTATTGTGCCTTGAGGACCTTCTTCTTCAAATTTATAGTTAAGGATATAACCTTTTTCGAAAAGAATTTGGGTTATAGCTTTCTTAACGTTTGAAGCAGGTACTTCTACTATTCTATGTTTAGCATTGACAGCATTACGAACGCGTGTCAAGAAATCTGCTATAGGATCTGTAATCATTGTCAAATATTTTTAAATTACCAACTTGCTTTTTTAACACCTGGAATTAAACCTTTCAGTGCCATTTCACGGAAGTTGATACGTGAAATGCCGAACTGACGCATATAACCTTTTGGACGTCCGGTAAGCTGACAGCGATTGTGCAGACGAATAGGAGAAGAGTTCTTAGGAAGTTTTTGGAGACCGATATAATCGCCAGCTTCCTTCAATGCAGCGCGTTTTGCCGCATATTTTTCAACCATTTGTGCTCTTTTACGTTCGCGAGCTTTCATTGACTCTTTTGCCATACCTTACTGTTTTTTCTGATTTTTAAATGGAAGACCAAATTGTTTCAACAAGGCCATTGCTTCCTTGTCGGTTCTAGCTGATGTTACAAAGGTTATATCCATACCATTGAGACGTGCTATTTTATCCATATCAATCTCTGGGAAAATGATTTGTTCTGTAACGCCGAAGCTGTAGTTTCCGCGTCCGTCAAAACCTTTGTCATTGATACCTCTAAAGTCGCGTACACGTGGTAAAGCAACAGCGACAAGGCGTTCGAGGAATTCGTACATTCTGTCACCACGCAATGTTACACGTACACCGATTGGGTTTCCGCGACGCAATTTGAAGTTTGAAACGTCGCATTTAGAAATAGTCGGAACGGCTTTCTGTCCGGTGATAGCTGTCATTTCTTCTACACCATGGTCAATCAGTTTTTTGTCGGCCAATGCTGCGCCGATACCCTGATTGAGTGAAATTTTCAAAAGCCGTGGAACCTGCATCACAGTTTTATACTGGAATTCTTTCATCAATGCAGGCACGATTTCACTCTTATACTGTTCTCTGAATTTAGGTTGATAATTCATTATTTTATCTCCTCACCTGTTTTTTTAGAATAACGGATTGATTTACCATTTTCGTCTTTCTTACGACCTATACGGCCTGGCTTTCCGTTTTTGTCACAAACCATAAGATTTGAGATATGAACGCCAGCCTCTTGTTTTACGATACCACCTTTAGGATTCTCTGTGCTTGGACGAGCATGCTTAGAGACCAAATTGACACCTTCTACTATAGCTCTTTGTTTTTCAACGTCAACGCTAAGAACTGTGCCTTTTTTTCCTTTTTGGGTTCCAGAGATAACTACTACGTTATCACCTTTCTTTAAATGTAATTTACTCATAACTTGTCCCTTTCTTTAATTAAAGTACCTCAGGTGCAAGAGATACGATCTTCATATACTGTTTCTCACGCAACTCTCTGGCTACAGGACCAAAGATACGAGTTCCCATCATTTCGCCTGCGTTGTTTAACAATACGCATGCGTTATCGTCGAAACGAATGTATGAGCCGTCAGCACGACGAATTTCTTTCTTTGTACGAACTACGACAGCTTTAACAACAGCACCTTTTTTCACGTTACCGCCTGGGGTAGCGTCTTTCACTGTTACTACTATCACGTCGCCAATGCCGGCATAACGTTTCTTTGTACCGCCTAAAACTCTGATGCAGAGAACTTCTCTTGCACCACTGTTATCGGCAACTGCAAGTCTTGATTCTTGTTGTAACATTACTTAGCCCTTTCTATTATTTCAACGAGTCTCCAACGTTTATTCTTACTTAACGGACGAGTTTCCATGATGCGTACGGTATCACCTATATTGCATTCATTTTTCTCATCGTGTGCCATGAAACGTGTAGAATTCTTAACGAATTTACCGTAAATAGGGTGTTTTGTACGACGTTCAATAACAACGACTATGGTTTTATCCATTTTGTTGCTAGCAACAACGCCTATTCTCTCTTTTCTAAGATTTCTTTCCATGATAATTCCTTTCGTCGTTATTATTTATTGTCATTTTTATTTTCCATCATCTCACGTTTTCTGAGTTCTGTCATCATACGTGCGATTTCTTTGCGACAAGCGCCTAACTTATGTGGATTGTCTAATGGAGAAACTGCATGGTTGAGCTTCATCTTAACGTATTCTAAACGACGCTCTTCGATGCGTTCCATCAAATCAGCTGTGCTTAATTCATTGATAGCTTCTTTTTTCATAGTGCTTGTTCCTTCTTATTATTCAACATAATCTCTTCTTACAACGAATTTTGTTGTAACAGGTAACTTTTGAGCGGCTAAACGCATAGCTTCTTTAGCGATTGCTAATGGCACGCCTTCAGCTTCGAAAAGCATGTGTCCAGGATATACGCGAGCTGCAAAGTATTCAACATCTCCCTTACCTTTACCCATACGAACATCTTGTGGCTTCTTGGTGATAGGTTTGTCAGGGAATATTCTGATCCAAATTTGTCCCTCACGTTTCATATAACGAGTAACAGCTTGACGTGCAGCCTCTATTTGACGTGCTGTGATCAATGCGTCCTCCATTGATTTTATTCCGAAAGTTCCGAATGCAAGTTCGTGTCCGCGGTGTGCGATACCTTTTATCTTGCTCTTCTGAGGTCTTCTGAATCTTGTTCTTTTAGGTTGTAACATCGTTTATAGATTTTTTATTTACTCTTACTTATTGCTACTATTACGTTTATTACGACGTGGAGCTCCTCCGTTTTGCTTTGGTGCTGATTGTTTCTTATTGGCACTTGCAATTGAGGTTGGTACTAACTCAGGTTTACCATAGATCTCACCTTTGCAGATCCATACTTTGATACCGATACGTCCGTATGTTGTATGTGCTTCAACTAACGAGTAATCGATGTCAGCACGGAGTGTGTGCAATGGAATACGACCTTCTTTGTAAGTTTCTTGACGTGCCATTTCTGCGCCGCCAACACGACCTGATGCCATGATTTTGATACCTTCTGCTCCGATACGCATAGTTCCTGACACAGCTGTCTTGATAGCACGACGGAATGATACGCGGCCTTCAATTTGTTTAGCGATTGTGCTAGCTACTATATAAGCATCGAGTTCAGGTCTTTTAATCTCACTGATATTGATTTGGACTTCTTTTCCAGTGAGTTTCTTCAATTCTTCTTTTAACTTATCTACTTCTTGACCTCCTCTACCTATGATCATGCCCGGACGAGCTGTGAAGATAGTTACGGTCACGAGTTTAAGTGAACGTTCGATAGCGATCTTTGAGATACCTGCTTTGCCGAGACGTGCGTTCAAATATTTACGAATCTTATCGTCTTCTACAAGTTTCTTAGAGAAATCTCTACCGCCATACCAATTGGAATCCCATCCTTTGATGATTCCTAATCTAAGACCTATTGGATTTGTTTTTTGTCCCATTGTAAACTCTAATTAATTTTTATTCTTCTACTTTTGCCTCGACGTTTGCGTCTGCAATTCTACTGTCGACAACTATTGTGATATGGTTTGAACGTTTGCGGATGCGGTGTGCTCTTCCCTGTGGTGCAGGTTGGATACGTTTCAATGTGCGACCTTCATCTACAAATACTTCTTTTACATATAAGTTAGCGTCTTCGATACGTTTTCCTTCATTTTTAGCTTCCCAGTTTGCTATTGCCGAACGAAGTAATTTATACATCGGTTTTGCAGCGGCTTTGGGTGAGTACATCAAGGCGTGCAGTGCAAGTTCCACTTTCATTCCTCTTATCATGTCAGCAACTAAACGCATCTTACGAGGCGATGTAGGCACGTCATTCAATTTTGCGAAAGCAACTTGTTTACGTGCTGCTTTTATAGCTTCTGCTCTATTATGTTTTCTTGCTCCCATACTATTCTTTATTTATCATTTTTTATTTCCGGCGTGACCTCTGAAGATACGTGTTGGAGCAAATTCTCCTAACTTGTGGCCTACCATGTTTTCTGTTACGTAAACAGGGATGAATTTATTGCCGTTATGTACAGCTATTGTCTGACCTACGAAATCTGGTGAAATCATTGAAGCTCTCGACCAGGTCTTAATGACGGTCTTCTTACCTGTTGCTACATTATCCAAAACTCTTTTCTCAAGTTTATAGTGGATATATGGTCCTTTTTTAAGTGAGCGACTCATTTTATTGTTAATTTACCTGGTTAATTACTTCTTTCTTCTTTCAATAATGTATCTGTTAGATGCATTCTTCAATGCGCGAGTCTTATAACCCTTAGCTGGCATACCCTTACGGCTACGTGGGATACCACCTGAAGCGCGGCCTTCACCACCACCCATCGGGTGATCTACTGGGTTCATAACAACACCACGAACGCGTGGACGACGGCCTAACCAACGGCTACGACCTGCCTTACCTGATTTCTCAAGGTTGTGTTCTACGTTTGATACTGTACCGATAGTAGCTTTACATGCTTGGAGGATGAGACGTGTTTCGCCTGAAGGCATTCTCAAGATCGCATATTTACCATCACGTGACATCAATTGTGCGTATGCACCTGCGCTACGTGCCATCTTGGCACCTTGTCCTGGACGTAATTCAATGTTGTGTACGATTGTACCGAATGGAACGTCGCTTAAGAACATTGTGTTTCCTACGTTTGGTGTAGCTTCCTTACCTGACATGATTGTCTGACCAACCTTCAAGCCTTGTGGTGCTATGATGTAACGTTTTTCGCCGTCTGCATAACATACGAGAGCGATACGTGCTGTACGGTTTGGATCGTATTCAATAGTCTTTACTACTGCTGGAATACCGTCTTTATCACGTTTGAAGTCAATTATTCTATATTTTTGTTTATGTCCACCACCAATATTGCGGACTGTCATTTTACCTGTGTGGTTACGTCCACCGGTGCTTTTCTTTGTAGCAAGCAATGACTTCTCTGGCTTGCTTGTTGTGATTTCGTCAAATGCGCTAATAATTTTGAAGCGCTGACCCGGTGTCGTTGGTTTATATTTCTTTAAAGCCATTTTTAAATATTGCTAAAAAAGTCAATAGTTTCACCTTTTGCTAATGTCACGATAGCTTTCTTGAAAGCATCTCTTCTACCGCTGATAATACCAGTCTTTGTATAACGTGACTTAAGCTTTCCTTCATAATTAATAGTGTTGACTGATTCCACTTGTACACCATAAAGGTCTTGGACAGCCTGTTTGATTTGCAGTTTATTTGCACGTTTGTCAACAATGAATGCATATTTGTTAAGCTTTTCGCTTATCGCAGTCATTTTCTCTGTTATTACAGGTTTCTTAATGATAATCATCGTTTCAAATTTTTTAAGGTTAATTATCCAAGAATTTCTTCAATTTGTGGTAATGAACTCTCCAAGATGAAAATCTTCTTGGCATTGAGAATATCATAAGTGTTGAGGTTACGAGCAAGTGTGACTTGAGTGCGTTGAATGTTTCTTGCTGACATGACAACATTGTTATCTACAGCTGGGAATACAAACAAGTTCTTGCCACCATTCACTTTAAGGTTGTTCAAAACTTCAACCATCTTCTTTGTCTTGATGCTTTCAAATGTGAAGTCTTCTAAGATTGCAATCTCTGCATCTCTCATCTTGTATGTCAATGCTGATCTACGGGCGAGAAGTCTGACCTTCTTGTTTAATTTGAAACCGTAGTCGCGTGGTTGTGGTCCGAATACACGGCCGCCGCCTCTTAATACTGGTGAGTTAATGTCACCACGACGTGCACCACCTGTTCCTTTTTGACGGATCAACTTACGTGTACTTCCAGCAATCTCGCTACGAGTTTTTGCCTTGTGTGTACCTTGACGTTGATTAGCTCTGATCAAATTTACGTCTAAGTAAATGCAATGATCGTTTGGCTCTATTCCGTAGATATTTTCGTTCAACTGAACTTTGCGTCCTGTTGATTCACCGGTAATCTTTAAAACTTCTAACTCCATCTCTCTATTTTTAAATATCCGTTTTTAGATCCTGGTACTGAACCTTTAACAACTAACAAATTCTTTTCGGGAACGATTTTCATGATTTGAAGGTTGATAGCCTTCACTGTGCGGTTACCCATGTGACCACCCATTCTCAAGCCTTTGAAAACTCTTGATGGATATGCACAAGCTCCGATTGAACCCGGTTTTCTCAAACGGTTGTGTTGACCGTGAGTTGCTTGACCAACGCCATTAAAGTTATAGCGTTTTACTACACCTTGGAAGCCCTTACCTTTGCTGACACCTGTTACGTCAACAAATTCGCCTTCCATAAATACATCGACGGTAATTGTTTCACCGAGGCTCTTTCTGTGGCCTTCTTCGAAACGTGAAAATTCACGAACTAACTTCTTAGGCGTTGTGCCAGCTTTTTCAAAATGTTTTTGTAAAGCCTTTGGTGTGTTCTTCACCTTTCTCTCATCAAACGCCATTTGGATAGCATCGTAACCGTCCTTTTCTTTTGTCTTAACTTGGGTGACTACGCAAGGACCTGCTTCAACGACTGTTACCGGAATGTTTCTTCCACTCTCGTCGTAAATGCTGGTCATCCCAATCTTTTTTCCTAGTATTCCTGACATGCTACGCTTTTAATTACTAGATAGTTTTACAATTATAATTTAATTTCTACTTCTACACCGCTTGGTAATTCTAACTTCATCAAAGCATCGATAGTTTGTGATGTTGAGTTATATATGTCAAGCAAACGCTTGTATGATGATAACTCAAATTGTTCTCTCGATTTCTTGTGTACGAAGGTCGAACGCAATACTGTGTAAATTTTCTTGTCTGTCGGCAATGGTATTGGACCGCTGACAACAGCTCCAGTCAATTTGATAGTCTTCACAATCTTCTCAGCTGACTTGTCAACCAAGTTGTGATCATGAGATTTTAACTTAATTCTAATTCTTTGACTCATAAGAATTTGTTGTTAATGTTTTATTTTTTAATTCTAATTTTTTCTTGTCATTACTTCTTATTAAAAGAAGAAATATGTTCCTTTTGCTTTCTTAATTACTACATCAGCCAAATCATCCGATAATCTCGCATAATGACTGAATTCCATACTATAGTTAGCTCTTCCTTGCGTCAACGTTCTCAATGTTGTGATATATCCGAACATTTCCGACAATGGTGCGTCTGCTTTCACTATTTGTATCACTGAAGTAGCTTCAACCTCGCGGAGCAATGCTCTTCTTCTGTTGAGGTCTCCTGTAACATCTCCGAGATATTCTGATGGTACTCTTACTTCTACCTTCATTATTGGTTCCATGACAACTGGCTTCGATTTTAATCCAGCCGCTTTGAATCCCAAATGTGCCGCTGTCTCAAATGACAATGCGTCGCTGTCAACAGGATGGGTTGAACCATCATATAAACGTACTTTCACTGAATCCATCGGGAATCCTGCTAAGACACCATTTGACATTGCGCTCTTGAAACCTTTCTCCGCTGCGAGAACATATTCGCGTGGAATATTTCCTCCTTTGACATCGTTGATAAATTGTAATCCTGTAAAACCTTCATCTGCAGGTCCAATTTCAAACATGATATCGGCAAACTTACCTTTACCACCTGTTTGTTTCTTATAAACCTCATGATGATCAACAATCTCTGTAAATGATTCTTTGTAAGCAACTTGAGGACTACCAACATTTATCTCAACGCCGAATTCTCTTTTTAATCTGTCTATGATAATATCAAGGTGTAATTCACCCATTCCAGCTATAATAGTCTGACCTGAATTTTCATCTGTTGTGACTTGGAATGTAGGATCTTCCTCGGCAAGTTTATCTAAGGAAACTGATAACTTGTCCATCTCTGCTTGAGTTTTAGGTTCAACTGCGATTTGAACTACTGGTTGTGGGAATGAGATAGACTCAAGCAATAAAGGTTTGTCTTCGCTGGTGAGTGTGTCGCCTGTTCTTATTGTTTTGAATCCGACTGCTGCTGCTATGTCTCCTGCCTCGATAATTTCAAGAGGTGTTTGTTTGTTAGCGTTCATCTGCATGATACGTGAGATACGCTCTTTCTTTCCTGTTGTTGCGTTAAGCACGTATGCTCCTGATTTCAACGAACCTGAATAAACACGGAAGAATGCGAGACGTCCAACGTATGGATCTGTTGCAATTTTGAAAGCGAGTGCGCAGAACGGTTCTTTTGAATCCGCCTTACGTATTTCTTCTTTTTCAGTCTTTGGATTGATACCCGTAACGTCTTCAATATCATTAGGACTTGGGAGGTAATTGATTATAGCATCCAACAAAAGCTGTACGCCTTTATTTTTAAAAGAAGCTCCGCACAATACAGGACAAGCTTTTCTTGAAAGAGTAGCTTTTCTGATTTCTGCTATAAGTTCTTCTTCTGTAATGGATTCCGGATCATCCATGAATTTCTCGAACAATTCTTCATTGTCTTCAGCAGCACCTTCTAATAACATATTACGGTATTCTGCTGCCATTTCTTTAAGATCTTCAGGAATCTCAACCTCTGAGAATTGTGTTCCAAGTTCATCTTCCCAAACGTAAGCCTTGTTTTTAACCAAGTCGACGACACCTATAAAAGTATCTTCGCAACCGATTGGGATCTGTAATGGTATTGGATTTGCGTCTAAACGTTCTCTAATCTGTTCAACGACTTTAAAGAAGTCAGCACCACAACGGTCCATTTTGTTTACGAAACAGATATGTGGCACTTTGTATTTCTCGGCTTGATGCCATACAGTTTCTGACTGAGGTTCGACACCGCCCACTGCACAGAAGAGAGCCACAGCACCGTCGAGAACTCTGAGAGAGCGTTCGACTTCCACTGTAAAATCAACGTGACCTGGAGTATCGATAATGTTTATTTTATATTGAGAATCATTAAGATTCCAGAATACTGTTGTGGCAGCTGAAGTGATAGTGATACCGCGTTCCTGTTCTTGGACCATCCAGTCCATTGTTGCAGCACCGTCATGCACTTCGCCGATACGACGACTACGGCCTGTATAATATAGAATACGCTCAGTTGTCGTAGTCTTACCTGCATCGATGTGAGCCATGATGCCGATGTTACGAGTGTAATCTAAGTTATTCATATTATCTTGACCGTTTTTCATCTTTATTTACCTTATTATATATTAGAATCTGAAGTGTGAGAAGGCTTTGTTAGCGTCAGCCATTCTGTGGATTTCTTCCTTTTTCTTGAAAGCTGCACCTTCTTCTTTGTATGCTTGCATGATTTCACCTGCTAATCTTTCGCCCATTGATTTTTCGTGGCGTTTACGTGCATAGCCGATGAGGTTTTTCATACCGATACTTTGTTTACGTGCTGGACGTATTTCTGAAGGGATTTGGAATGTAGCACCACCAATACGACGGCTTCTTACCTCTACTTGTGGAGTTACGTTTTCTAAAGCTTTCTTCCAAACACTGACAGGGTCTTCATTTAATTTGTTACCTACGATATCCATTGCGCTGTAGAATATTTCGTAAGCAAGGTTCTTCTTACCCTTCAACATGATGTTGTTAACGAATTTTGTCACCAATACATCACCGTATTTTGGATCTGGAAGGATGATTCTTTTCTTTGGTTTAGCTTTTCTCATGTTCTAATGTTCTAAACTTTTACCGTTTAACAATTATTTCTTCTTAGCGGCCTGTTTCTTAGGACGTTTAGCACCGTATTTTGATCTGCGTTGTGCACGACCATCAACACCGGCTGTATCCAAAGCACCACGGATGATGTGATAACGTACACCTGGAAGATCCTTAACACGGCCTCCTCTAATCATCACGATAGAGTGTTCCTGCAAGTTATGACCCTCACCAGGAATGTAGGCGTTAACTTCTTTCTGATTGGTCAAACGAACCCTAGCAACTTTACGCATAGCTGAATTAGGCTTCTTAGGTGTTGTTGTGTATACACGTACACAAACACCACGGCGTTGTGGGCACGAATCCAAGGCAGGAGATTTACTCTTGTCTTCCAATTTTTGACGTCCTTTGCGGACTAATTGTTGAATCGTTGGCATTTCTTTTTCTTTAAATTACTAATTTTTATCCATTCAATAGGAAAAATTCCTTTTAATTTCTCACTAAAATAGCCAAAAATTTCACTCTTTAAACAATATAGTTTCGGGAGTTACAGCCACGATTGTGACTTATTTTGCTAAACCCACCATAAGCTCAAGAACTGATTTTTAATTACTTATGATGTAGAAACCTCTAACGTTTAACTTATCAGGTCCCTTAACTATCTCATTCACAAAGTTAATATTTCTAACTTTTTTCCGAGTGCAAAGATACAACTTTTTCTTTAATACACAACACTTTGTAAAAAAAAAATTCAACTTTTTTTTATTGACATACTTTTCAACACTTATTTTCAAGCATAATTCATAATGGATAATCTTAGGAATCACTATTAATTATGAATTACGCATTATGAATTATGAATTATGCATTAGAAAAAGACGCCACCCATCCTCGCACCAAGTTCGCGTCAAGTTCATGCGCTATTTTTCAAAAAAATCTTTAGTCCATTGTCATTAGTCTTTTGTCTTTTTTTATTAAATTTGCGTTTTAATATTATTCACAGTGACAGATATTCTACAAGGTTTAAATAGCCCTCAAAAAGAAGCGGTTACTACCGTCGAGGGTCCGGTGATGGTTATAGCAGGCGCAGGTTCGGGAAAGACAAAAGCCCTCACCCATCGTATCGCTTATATGATACAAGAAGGTATCAATCCTTTTTCCATCATGGCTCTTACTTTTACTAACAAGGCAGCCAAGGAAATGAAAGACCGTATAATGAAACTCGTCGATCCTCATGCTGCTCGTAATGTATGGATGGGAACGTTCCACTCCATCTTCGCTCGTATCTTAAGAATAGAAGCCCAACATCTCGGTTTCACCCCTGATTTCACAATTTACGATACGGACGACTCGAAACAACTCATCAACGCAATATTGAAAGAACGCGAGTTAGATACTAAGGCTTATCCTGCAAAATATATCCTTCATCGCATTTCAATGGCGAAGTCGGCTTTATATACACCAGAAGATTATTGCAACAACTTCGACATACAGCAGCAAGACCTCAGAGCCAACAAGCCTCTCATTGGAGAAATCTTCAAGACATATAACAACAGGCTGCAACGCGCCAACGCGATGGACTTCGACGACATATTATTTTATACTAATGTGCTGTTACGCGATTTTCCAGAAATACTCTATAAATATCAGCAACGTTTCGAATATATTCTCGTGGATGAGTATCAAGATACGAACTACGCCCAATACCTTATAATAAGAAGAATCGCGGCCATGAGAGAAAACATCTGCGTTGTCGGCGACGACGCTCAGAGTATCTACGGATTCCGCGGCGCGAACATACAAAACATCCTTAACTTCAAAAACGACTATCCGGAACAACGTCTCATTCGCCTCGAACAAAATTACCGTTCAACGAAGACTATAGTCAATGCAGCGAACAGCGTCATCGACCATAATAAGGATCAGATTAAGAAAAAAGTATGGTCCGATAAAGAAGAAGGCGAACTGATAACCGTATTACGTGCGACATCAGATAACGAAGAAGGAACTCTCGTAGCAAACTCCATCTTCGGATATAAGATGTCGCGTCAGCTCAACAACAAAGACTTCGCGATTTTATACCGTACCAACTCGCAGTCGCGTTCAATAGAAGAGGCACTCCGTAAACAAGACATACGTTACAGAATCTACGGCGGACTTTCCTTCTACGACCGTAAAGAAGTGAAAGACCTCCTCGCCTACTTCCGCGTCGTCATCAATCCGCACGATGAGCAGGCGTTGTTACGTATCATAAATTATCCCGCAAGAGGAATCGGAAAGACTACAATAGAGCGTCTGATGGTCGTGGCTGACGAACGTCAGAAAGGAATTTGGGACGTCATTTCTTCAGAAGAAGAGCCGATGCCTAAAGACTTCAATAGCGGAACAGTAAACAAACTTCGTAATTTCGCCACCATGATAAAGAGTTTCCAGACTCTTCTCAACAAGCAGAACGCAATAGAACTCGCAAAACATATATGCAATACAGTCGGCATAATAAAAGACCTGAAAGAAGACGACACTCCTGAAGGATTAGCTCGTGTACAAAACATCGAAGAGCTTCTCAATGCAATCATGGAATTTTCCGACAAGCAGGTGGATGAAGTAACCGGCGAACAGAATGAAGTTACATTAAACAAATTCATGGAAGATGTCGCGCTTCTTACCGACCAGGACAAGAAAGACGATGAAGACGACGACTATGTAACTTTAATGACGATTCACAGCGCGAAAGGCTTGGAATTTCCTTACGTATATATCGTAGGTCTCGAAGAAAACCTTTTCCCTGGAATACAGTCGCTAAGCACACGTGAAGATTTGGAAGAAGAACGACGCTTATTCTACGTAGCATTAACACGTGCTGAAACAAAATTAGTGTTGAGTTATGCCGAGAGTCGCTATCGTTGGGGAAATCTCACTTTAAGCGAGCCGTCGCGTTTCATCGAGGAGATAGACCAATCTTTAATTGAAAAAACGAGGAAAGCGTCATTCAGAGGAACGTCGAGTTTCAATGAAGGCATCAACTTCAGCAATCCGTTCTCAAAAAGTTTCCAAGAGAAAAGAGATTATCAGAAAAAAACATCATCGGCAGATTCACCATATATTAATAAAGGTACAAATAGCACTACACCTATTAATATTAATACACCCAAGAATAACGATTCAGATTTCGTAGCAGCCTCACCCGAAGATATTGAAGAAGGCATGAGAGTTCTGCATCAGAAATTCGGACAAGGCACAGTAATGAAAGTCGAAGGCATCGGTCCGAATAAAAAAGCGACAGTTCTTTTCGACGAGTGCGGAAGTAAACAATTAATGCTTAAATTTGCAAAATTGAATATTCTAAGATAAAACATAATTTCTACTTAAACGTTAATCTAACATAACGCAAGACTAATGGATAAAGAAGGATTAAAATACAACACAGAGCGTGAGAAACTTATCATCTCTGAATACGGACGTAACATACAGATAATGATCAAACATCTTCTCGAGATAGAAGACAGACAAAAGAGAACCGAAGCCGCACATTTCATTGTAGGTATCATGGCGCAGATGAATCCTCAGGTTAAGGAATCAAACGATTATGTGCACAAGTTATGGGATCATCTACACATCATTTCAGACTACAAGTTAGACGTTGACGGACCTTTCGACCCGCCTCAACAAGGTGTCATCGTAGCGAAACCAGAACACGTAGGCTACCAGAAACGTAACATCAAACACGGACATTACGGTTTTTATACAAAAGAGATCTTGAAAAAAATTGAAGAGATAGAAGAAGGTCCGAAAAGAAACGCTCTTTTAGTTGCTATGGCAAACCAGATGAAAAGAGATTATCTCAACTGGAACCGTGAGACTGTCAACGACCTCTTGATTCTTGACGACTTATACAAATTATCTGGCGATAAATTCGAGATGCCAATGGATACCAAGTTACTCACCACTAACGAAATCCTTAACAAAGTGCCGGCATCCCAACCACAACAAAACGTCAAGAAGAAAAAGAACAACAAAAAACAGCCTGCTAAAAAGCAGCCGAATCCTAACAGACCTAATAAGAAAAACTGAAAATCTGAAAAACTGAAAAATTAAAAATCTGAGAATTGTTGATTATTTAATAAAAATATACTACAGATAATACCGATGTATGACATGAAGGAATTGTTGTCCGTCGTCCGTTGTCTGTTGACCTAAACTAAAACCAATGGGAAAATTCAGAATTGTCGGCGGTAACAAATTAAGTGGCAGCATTGTTCCGCAGGGCGCAAAGAACGAAGCGATGCAGATAATCTGCGCAAGTCTCCTCACCGAAGAGCAAGTCACCATTACTAATCTTCCAAACATCTCCGACATCAATAATCTTCTCGACCTTATGAAGGAGATGGGAGTGATTGTTGACAGGGTTTCTGAAAACGAGGTTAAGCTTCAAGCCAAGGAATTAGATTTCTCATATTTCAACACAGAGAGATTTTACGAGAGAGCCACACGTCTCAGAGGCAGCGTAATGATATTAGGTCCGATGTTAGCACGTTTCAGGAAAGGATTCTTACCAAAACCGGGAGGCGACAAGATAGGACGCCGACGTTTAGACACTCATGTCATCGGACTTCAGAAATTAGGAGCTCATTTTGTTGACAGGGTTTATTGTCAGGAAGCCACAGCACCTAACGGATTGAAGGGATGTTACATGCTTCTTGACGAAGCATCTGTGACAGGCACCGCCAACATCATCATGGCAGCTGTCATGGCTCAAGGCGAGACTACGATATTCAACGCCGCCTGCGAACCTTATATCGTGCAACTTTGTAAGATGCTCGTCTCAATGGGAGCGACCATTGACGGCATAGGTTCCAATCTTCTCAAGATAACTGGCGTAGAAAAGTTATACGGCACCACACATCGTCTCCTTGCCGACATGATTGAGGTAGGAAGTTTCATCGGAATGGCAGCTATGACAGGATCAGAACTCACAATAAAAAACGCTGGCATCAAAAACCTCGGCATCATACCTGATGTATTTAAACGCCTCGGAATCAAAATGGAGTTCAGAGGCGACGACATATATATCCCGGAGCAAGATCATTATGAAGTAGAGACTTTCATGGACGGAAGCATCTTGACAATAGCAGATGCGCCATGGCCTGGCTTCACCCCAGACTTGATAAGTATCGTATTAGTCGTCGCAACACAAGCTAAAGGAACAGTACTCATACACCAGAAGATGTTCGAAAGCCGACTCTTCTTCGTCGACAAACTTATCGACATGGGAGCGCAAATAATATTATGCGACCCTCACAGAGCGACAGTAGTAGGTTTAGACAGGACACAACAACTACATGCAGTGAAGATGGTCTCGCCCGACATCAGAGCTGGCGTCGCACTTCTCATCGCGGCACTGTCAGCAAACGGAGCAAGCATCATCGAAAACATAGAACAAATAGACCGAGGTTATCAGAATATCGACAAACGTCTGAGAGCTTTAGGTGCTGTAATTGAGAGAATAGAGAATTGACATATCTACAACTAAGAACTAAGAACTTTGAACTTTGAACCTTGAACTTTGAACGAAGAACTTTGAACGAAGAAGTTTGAACGAAGAGCTTTGAAGGAAGAACTTTGAACTAAGAGCTTTGAACTTTTGGAGTTAGTCTTTCGTCATTTCTCAGATTCTAAGGTTTTCTGACAGTCTTAGATTTTAAAAAAAGTTCAACCGTCAATAGTCAAAGTTCAAAGTCTTTTTATTATCTTTGCAGAAACGTAAAAAAACATGTCATGCAAAAGATAATATCTCCTTCCCTATTGTCAGCCGACTTCCTTCATTTAGCCGACGACATTAAAATGCTCAATGAAAGTCAAGCTGATTGGTATCACTTAGACATCATGGACGGTGTGTTCGTACCTAATATTTCATACGGCATTCCTGTAGTGCAGGCAATAAACAAGATGGCGACTAAGCCTTTAGACGTTCATCTGATGATAGTGGAACCTGACAGATATTTCGAGAATTTTAAAGAAGCTGGAGCAGAAATAATAACATTTCATTATGAAGCATCTACTCATCTCCATCGTTCTGTACAGAAGTTAAAATCAATGAACGTGAAAGCTGGCGTAGTACTCAATCCTCACACTCCGGTCTCGGTATTAGAAGACATCTTGGGAGATTTAGATTTGGTATTGTTGATGTCGGTGAACCCTGGCTTCGGCGGACAGAAATTCATCGAAAGGACATATTCCAAGATTGAGAGACTGCGCGAGATGATCGACAAGAACGGATATAACACTCTGATAGAAGTGGATGGCGGCGTCAATACAGAGAACGCCTCTAAGTTGTTCGCAGCAGGTGCCAACGCTCTCGTCGCGGGTAATGCTGTGTTCAAATCCGAAGACCCTAAGAAGACAATAGAATTATTAAAATTATAAACATAAAAAATAACTAACATGAACGAATGTGTTTTAAATCTCACTCCTGAATGCGTCTGGAAAGAATTCCACGGCATTTTGGCAGTACCACGTCCTTCAAAGAAAGAAGGCAAAATGGTTGAATATCTCATCAACTGGGCTAAAGAACATAAAGTAGAATATATTGTTGAAGAATGCGGCAACGTCATCATGAAGGCTCCTGCAACACCAGGCTTCGAAGACCGCAAGACTATCATCTTACAAGCACATACCGATATGGTATGCGAGAAAAACAGCGATAAGGTTCACGACTTCGAAAACGACCCTATCGAAGCTATCATAAAAGGTGACTGGCTCCACGCTAACGGAACGACACTCGGTGCCGACGACGGTATCGGTGTAGCAGCAGCTCTCGCTGTCATCGCCGACCCTACAGTACAACACGGTCCTATAGAATGCATCTTCACCGTTGACGAAGAGACAGGTCTCACCGGAGCAGAAAAACTCGACCCTAAAGACTTCAGTGGTCGTATCTTGCTCAACCTTGACTCGGAAGACGAAGGCGAGATCTTCATCGGATGCGCCGGCGGCATGGACACCATCATCAAGGTTTATTACAGAATGGAACCAGCTCCAAGAAGAAGCATTGCCTATAACATCATGGTAAGCGGCCTCAAAGGCGGTCACTCCGGCGACGACATCAACAAGAACTTAGCTAACGCAAACAAACTCCTCACAAGAATATTATGGCAAGGAGCTAATGAATTCGACTTACGCGTTTATGACATTCAAGGCGGCAACCTACGTAACGCCATCGCACGTGAAGCAATGGCTGTAGCTTTCGTACCAGAAGAGTTCCAAGAAGAATTCGAAGAGTTCGTGAAAGTGATGGAAGCCAACTTCCAAAGAGAATATCAGGTCACAGAGCCTAACCTCTCTGTCAAGGCTAACGTCGCTGAAACACAGCCAGAGTTAGTCATCGATGAAATGACACAGTTCGACTTATTGAACACACTCTATGCTTGTCCTCACGGCGTGATAGCTATGTCGCAAACAATACCTAACTTCGTTGAGACATCTACCAACTTAGCTTCAGTGAAGAAAAAAGAAGGCTTCTTCTTCATTCAGACATCACAGAGAAGTTCCATCGAGTCGTCGAAGGAAGACATCGCCAATATGGTTGAAGCTGTATTCAACCTCGCTAATGCAGAAGTCTTGCACACCGACGGTTATCCAGGCTGGACACCAAATCCTGACTCAGAAATTCGCAAGGTAGCAGAGAAATGCTATAAAGATCGTTTTGGCGTAGAGCCAAAAGTAAAGGCAATACACGCAGGATTGGAATGCGGCTTGGTAGGCGACAAGATCGCGGGCATGGATATGATTTCCTTCGGTCCTACCCTACGCGGAGTCCACTCACCAGACGAAAGAATCGAAATCCCTACAGTACAGAAATTCTGGGATTTGTTAAAAGACATTTTAGTTAATGCACCTAGAAATTAGTTTAAAGTTTAAGGTTTAAGGTTTAAAGTTTTTGAAGACTTGCCTTAAACCTTAAGCATTAAACCTTAAACAAATAATTAAACTTTAAAAAAATGAGCATCAAAAATTTAGAACCTAATGGATTGTGGAAGAACTTTTATGAATTGACACAGATTCCACGTCCTTCAAAGAAAGAAGAGAAAGTCGTTGCTTTCTTGAAACAATTTGGCGAGAACTTAGGTCTTGAGACCATCGTTGATAAAGTCGGTAACGTCATCATCCGTAAGCCTGCTACTCCAGGTTACGAAGACAGAATGGGCGTTGTTTTACAAGCACACGTCGATATGGTTCCACAGAAGAACTCCGACAAAGTACACGATTTCGAGAAAGACCCTATCGAGACACGTATCGAAGACGGTTGGGTAAAAGCTAACGGCACAACACTCGGCGCTGACAACGGCGTTGGTGCCGCAGCAGCGATGGCTGTTCTCGAAGCAACAGATTTAGTTCACGGTCCTATCGAAGGCCTCTTCACCATTGACGAGGAGACAGGTATGACAGGAGCTAACGCTTTAGAACCAGGCGTCTTGAAAGGCGACATCCTCATCAACATGGACTCTGAGACAGAAGGCGAACTTTACGTTGGTTGCGCCGGCGGTATCGACACCTGCGGTTATTTCACACCAACATTCGAAGACGTACCAGCAGGCTCAAAGGCATTCCAACTTATCGTCAAAGGATTAAAAGGCGGTCACTCTGGCATGGACATCATCTTAGGTCGTGCCAACGCCAACAAGGTGATGAACGCTTTATTATTGAAAGCTACAGAAGAATACGACGCAAGAGTTGCTGACATCCAAGGTGGCAGCTTACGTAACGCGATACCACGCGAGTCGTTCGTAACAATCACAGTTCCTGAAGCAAAGGCAGAAGAATTAGTAGCATACGTACCTGTATTCGAAGCTGCCGTCAAGGAAGAATTCGCTGCTGTAGAACCAGAAATGAGCATCACAATTACTCCAGCAGAAATGCCTGCTAAGGTCATCGACAAACAAACTATAGCTAACTTAATCGAAGCCGTCGCTAAATATCCTAACGGCGTCATCGCAATGTCGAAAGACTTCGAAGACACAGTAGAGACATCATCGAACTTAGCTATCGTAAAATTGGTCGACGGTCAGATTATGACAGCATCATTACAACGCAGTTTAGTCGATGCAAGCAAAGACGAGTTAGCAGCAGAAATGCGTAAGGTTTTGGAAAGCTGCGGCGCAAGAGCAGAGTCGACAGGTTCATACCCAGGCTGGAAACCAAACATCAACTCTATCATCTACAACACAATGAAGAAAGTGTACGCCGACAAATACGGCAAGACACCAAAGACAATGGTTATCCACGCTGGTTTGGAATGCGGCATCTTAGGTTCAAAATATCCTAACTGGGATATGGTTTCATTCGGACCTACTTTGGTATTCCCTCACTCACCAGACGAAGCACTCAAGATCGACACAGTGCCATTGTTCTGGGACTTCTTGGTTGAGACACTAAAGAATGTACCTGTGAAATAATTCACTATATATAATTTAGCCATGAGCCATGAGCTACGAGTTATGGGCAAATAACCCAATGCTCACATCTCATGGCTCTCTGCTTTTTAAAGTAATATTTTCCGTTAAAAATTCCATCAATAATCATCAAAAGCAGAATTATTTCATCATACAAAACATAACTCATTGTTTAGCAACAAAATAAATATTATTATTTTTTTTGAGAAAATATTTTTTCTTTAAGAAAAATTTACTACTTTTGCAACTCAAAATAATAAGGGAAAATTAAGAAGAAAAAATACATAAGACAATGAAACGCACATTTCAACCATCAAACAGAAAACGTAGAAACAAACACGGCTTCAGATCAAGAATGTCAACAGCCAATGGTCGTAAAGTTTTAAAAGCACGCCGTGCTAAAGGCAGAAAGAAACTTACAGTTTCTGACGAGTATTAATTCTGTTACGCCGTACCTAATAAGATTATTTAAGGTTTAAAGAAATCCGGTCTTTTATAAGATCGGATTTTTTTATTAGACTTTTTTCTTATCTTTGCAATCATGAGAATGCTTCTGCTTTACATATTGCTTGTAGCCTTCGGCTGTCAACAGACAACAGTCAACGGACAACAGACTCCTTTTTTAGAATCTGAGAATCTGAAAACCTCAGAATCTGAGAAAAGCTGTGAGCCACGAGCAATGAGCAATGAGCCTTTTTTAGAATCTGAAAATCTGAAAAACTCAGAATCTGAAAAGGTACTAAAGATTTTTCAGGTTTTCAATTTCTCAGATTCTCAGATTCAAAAAGATTCTCAGGTTTTCAATTTCTCAGATTCTCAGATTCAAAAAGATTCTCAGGTTTTCAATTTCTCAGATTCTCAGATTCAAAAAGATTCTCAGGTTTTCAGTTTCTCAGTTTCTCAGATTTTATACTTCGAAAACCAAATCCGTCTCGCCGACTCTTTATATAAAAACTATCTCCCGCAATATAACTTTGAGGAAGTTAAAGCTGCGGTGATGTTTTTTGATAGCCTGCGGCTGACAACAGACCTTTTAGAATCTGAAAATCTGAAAACCTCAGAATCTGAGAAAGGCTGTGAGCCACGAGCTATGAGCCATGAGACTTTTTTAGAATCTGAAAAATCCGTGAACATCAGTGAAATTTGTGGGAATGAAAAAACAAACCACAAATTGGTACAGAAAAAATCTGAAAAAGGCTGCGAGCAGCGAGCCATGAGCAATGAGCCTTTTTTAGAATCTGAGAATCTGAAAAACTCAGAATCTGAGAAAAGCTGCGAGCCACGAACAATGAGCAATGAGCCTTTTTCTGAAACTGAAAAATCCGTGAACATCAGTGAAATTTGTGGGAATGAAAAAACAAACCACAAATTGGTACAGAAAAAATCTGAGAAAGGCAGCGAGCCACGAGCCATGAGCCATGAGCAGAGATTCCACAATACTCAAAGCTCACAGCACGAAGCTCAAAGCCTCAAAAAAACTGTTGACTGTTGTCCGTTGTCTGTTGACATAGAATATCAACGCGCTCGCGCGCACTACTACCACGCCGTCGGTCTCACCGAACGCGATGACATCGTAGGAGCCTGCGAACATTATTTCATAGCCTTGGAGATTATGGAATCAGAAACTGAAAATCTGAAAACCTCAAAATCTGAAAAACGGCTAAAGATTAAAGACAAAAGGCTAAAAGTCTCGGTCACTGAACCTGTCGAAGCGCCGAATGATGGCGTTGTGCCTTCGACAAGCTCAGGCACCACTACCACAAGGACTGTTGACCGTTGTCTGTTGTCTGTTGACAATCCGGAGGATTACGAAAAAATCCGTTTCCTCTCATTGATTTATACGAGATTAGGCGAATTGTTCCTTAGTGAAAACTACTGCGACCTTGCGATTTCCAAATACAGAAAAGCATTGAAATATAAGTTATTGCTTGGAGAAAACAAAGCCGTAGCTAACACATACAAATGCTTGGGCAATTCGTATCAGCTTTACAACATGCCCGACAGCGCATTGTATTATTATAATAAGTCGTTGGAAACCAACTCCGAACTTCCGAACAGGTTAGATGTCGAGAAATGCATAGCCCAGATCCTATTTGATAAAGGAGAAAAGGACAGTGCGTATATTATGATCAAGAATAATTTGGACAAGATTGAGAATGTCAATATAATATACTCCTACTATAACATATTAGGAGACATGTATATAAATGATAAAGAATATGATTGTGCCATCTATTATCTTGATAAAAGCATGAATAGTACAATATCCGATATAAGAGTATATGCAGCCATTAGACTTTCCTCGATATATAATATCATTGGTGATAACATAAAGAAAGCGTATTATGATAATATTGTCTCTAAAATATTAATAGATTACAATAATTCAAATATTGAAACAAGCAAGTTGCAATATATATATGACAGATATAAGGAGAGAAAATCCGAAAAGGAAAAATCAATAAGCAGAATGAGAACAAAAGTTATTGCAGTATCACTTTCTGTACTTGTGTTCATAACTTTTGTCATTACAATTCTAATCTTGCGCAAATCTAAAAGAAAAGATAAATATATAGCAAGCAAAGAAGAAATAATCAGTAATACAAATGAGAAAATAAAACAGAAAGAATCTGAGATAAAGAAACTTATTGAAGCAATAGAACGTTACAGAACTGACATCAATTCCATTAAGAATGAAGTGGTTATAAAAGAACATGAAATATCATCTAAAGAATCCGTCATCAAGAATATGGAAGACGATCTGTCGGCAAAAGAGGGGGAATTGAAAAAACTTCAGGAAAATATTCATGAATACATGATATTGATTAACAATCTGAATGAAGATAATATAGCGAAAAAGAAACAGATAAAAAGTCATCTTGAAGAGATTGAAAATAACAGGCAAGTGATAAACGATAAGGACCGTCTTATTTCCATTGCGACCGAAGGATTGATTACAAGAAAGGATGCCATCGCTGAAAACAGAAATGAGATCGCAAGGCTGCAGGCGATTATAGGCGAGAATGACAAGATTATAAATAGAATGTCTAAAGATTATAAAACCAATGAAGAATTGATAGCAATACAAACAGAGAAAATAGAGAAATTGAAAACTGAGATAAATGAGACGAGAAACAATCTTGACGATCTAAGATTCAGAAATTCCTCCACTGAAGGCAGAATAAAGAGCCTAAATGCCGAATTGAAGAAAAAAGAGGAACTTATAAAGAAATTTACGGCAGAAATTTCAAATCTAAGGTACAGATTGGAAAGGAATCATATTGAGATCTCAAATCTAAACAATTATCTCCAATCAGAGGTTTGTACGAGGATACTTAAGGAAATAAAAGAACTTTCTGAAAATAATATGGATACTTCCGAATTAACAACTATGTCTCAGAAGGAACTGGTTTTATTATTAAATTCCGCAAATTTTCACCTAAACTATTTTATGAATGACATCGCCAACAAGTATTCAAGACTGAAAAAGGAAGATTTGTATTATTTGTGTCTTGTAATTATCGGATTGAACAACAGTCAAATTTCTTCATTGCTTGGCGTGACATACACTGCTGTAAGAAAAAGGAAGAATAAAATTTGCAAGTTATTAGGATTAGATATAAAAGAAAATCTATATAATCATCTCCTGAACCTAATCTAATAATATTGATTATCAAGTTTATAACTATTTTATGGTTTCATAATTTCCCCTTGACAACGAATCATTTCCGCTATATCTTTGTCGCAAATTAAAATGCGATGAAAAAATTGTTTTTACTAATCATTCTTTCGCAAGTCGTTTTTATGACAGAAGCGAAACAGAAAAGTTTAGAAGAGGGTGTTGATGTTTTGAGAGTGCATTCCAGCATCCAAAACGGCTACACAGATCGTTCCGAAACCATCTCAGCGGATATTACGGGACATGTACTTACTATCACCTTTAACGATAATGTGGGAATTGCGCATATCGTCATTAAGGATTCTAACGGTGTCTATATCGACAGAGACAATGTCTTCTCGACACCTGATCACGCCACCTTTATTATTAATGATGCCGGCTACTACAGAATGGACATCACTTTGAGTAACGGTGAGCAGTACTACGGTTATTTTAGAGTTGAAAATTGAAAGTTGAAAATTGAAAATCTGAAAAACTGAGAAATCAGTGCGTATCAGTGAAATCCGTGGGAGTAGAGAACGGTCCTTACAGAACTTTAGAATTTTAGAACTTTAGAATTTTAGAATTTGCTGACAGCTCATGGCTCGTAGCTCGCAGCAAAAAAAGGAAATTATAAACAATTAAAAAATTATTGTATATGAATAAATATAGATTGTTCGTGTGTTTGTTAACTCTGCTTTTATGCAGAGTTAACAAACTTTTTTCTCAGGAATGGGTATATGAGTTTGATGATACTGAGTGTTTATTAGAGGAAGCAGTAGAATTACCCAATGGAAAGATTGCAGTATCTTACTATTTATTTAGAAATGAAGAAAATTGTTTATCGTATGATCCTGCAGTATTAATACTATCATCAGATGGCATAGAGTTGAACAGAAATATTTTTTTTCGTGAAGGATATACTACAACGTCATTTGCTCCATATCTCTTTGTAAACGATGGAGAATTATATGCTCTATCTACATATAGTCCGGATCATAATTATCGTAGTCCTAATTATTTTATGAACTACGATATTCCCCCGACTGATGCGAAAATAGTATTGTCAAAATTGGATGACAAGCTCAATATTGTTGAAAGCTATGAACATAGTTTCCCTATTGATACATTTGAGGATACAGAATGGTGGCAATGGCAAGAAGATCCTAATCTGTTCAGTGGTAATATATTTATGTTTTCTACTCTTGAAGATGAAGGAAACATAATAGGAGCATACATCAAAAAAGTTAGTGCGGATATTGATAATCCTCGTGGCAACGATTCTTTATTTCTTTTCAGGATGAATTTTGAAGGGGAATTGTTAGATCTTAAGGGATATGAAACTGGAGGCAAGGGTTTGGGTGTTCCCCAATATAGATATCGCAGAGAACAAATTGTAAAAACTGATTCTCATTATATTTTCTATGATAAAGATAATATTGGTAATAGACATGGTAAGATAGTATATTATGACAAAGAGTTTAATCATATAACAACAAAATATATGATACATCCTGATTATAATAATAGTATTTATGGTCTCCCTCCTGTTATAGACCCTTTAGAAGACATTACAGTCTTAAAGCTAAATGATAATACAACATATCTGTCTGTCACCGTAACTTGTGATGAGAATCCATTGGATGATTTTTATAATGATGTCAGATTATATAAATTAGATGACAACATAGAGAACTCATCGGATTTTTTGTCAACAGACAATTATATACACAGGGGCACTCCATACACTTATGAACTAGCAATAACGGTAAATTCCATTGTCATCGTTAATGATACATCAATGTATTTTGCATATAATTGTGATGTAATAGGTAAACCTTATAGTGTGATAGAATATTTAAATACTGACATGGGCACTATTTCCACTTTTATTCATGACAAAACTCTTAATATGATTAAAGCAACAAAGGATGGAGGTTTATTCGCTCTAGGGTATAACAATATCACAAAATTCCCTGCATCGGCATTTGTCAGCATCGAAGAAGCTCACGCACATAACCTGCATCTTGCCGTAGTTTATCCTAATCCCGGAGGTGATGTTTTGAATATAAGAACCGGCTTGCGTAACGCTACATTGCAAGTCTATGATATGCAAGGAAGAATAATCCATCAACAAATAATTACAGATGAAGTCACAAGCATAGACGCCTCTAAATGGAGCTCGGGAACTTACGTTTGGAAGTTGAAAACTGAAAATGGAAAGTTGAAAGTTGAAGAGGGGAAGTGGATTAAATAGAACTTTAGAATTTTAGAATTTTAGAATTTTGGTTCTATAGTTCTAAAATTTTAGAATTCGTCATCGGTAGAGACGTACCAATTACACCATTGAAAATTAACAATGTGTAATTGATGCGTCTTTTTTTGAAACTGAAAATCTGAAAATCTGAGAATCTGTGAAAAGTTTTGAACTTTGAGCTGTTGAACTTTGAACTAAAGTTCAAAAGCCTTAGTTCAACAGCCTTAGTTCAAAGTTCAATAGCCTTAGTTCAAAGCTCCAGAGTTTATTTAATTCATAATGCATAATCAAAATAATTATGAATTGTGAATTATGAATTATGAATTGAGAAATGCGTCTCTGTGCGAGATTGTCTTAGTTTTTATTGGACAAATTCGATACATCCTTATTGTCTTCTAATAATTGAATATCGGAAAACTTGAATCCTTGTGCCTTAGCGATGCTCTTGTTCAGTTCATAACCTATCAACACCAAAATACAGTTGAAATAAATCCAGATCACAAAAATAATCAGACCTCCGATAGAACCGTAAAGAAGGTTATATGTTGAAATGTTTGAGATATAAAAGTTGAACAATATCGTTCCAACAATAAACAATCCCGTAAATAAAAGCGAACCTGGAGTAAATAGCTTGAATTTCTTACTGCGCGGATTACCGAAATAATAAAGCAACGACATCGCTACAATCAAGGCGAATATCACTATAAGCCATCTGACAAGATTAATCATAAAGACGGTAATACCTTTATACAGATGTATCTTGGTAAATAAGATAGGTAATAGTTTCTGTCCCAATGTCATCAAGACTAATGAAAGTAGCAACAAGACCACGAACATCAGCATCACCAATATGGAATAGATCTGTTCTTTAAAGAATGAAACCTGACCAAACTCTTTGTCACCCATATTAAAACCTCTGAAGAAAGAACTCACCGCGCTCGTGCTGAAATAGAAAGCAAGCAAAAGACCTATCGACATGAGACCGCCATGCTCTATCGACATGATTTCATTAATAGTAGAAGAAACACTATCGTATGTACCCGGTGGAAGAATATCGTGTAAAGCCTCAAGTACACTTGTCGTAACGCCCTGTAACGGAAAATACGGAATCAAGGTAAACAGAAATAAAATTGTCGGGAAGAGAGCGAGAAAAACGTAAAAGGCCACAGCCGCCGCCCTGTCGATGAGATTTACCTGAGTGAATCCTCTTATAAAATAAACCAATACATCATAAAGAGGCACGCCTCCAAAGCCAGGAATCACAATCAAACGCAGCACCGATTCAAGACGTTTCCTGTAATGTTCTAACTTATCTTTTATCTTTTCAATGTTAATCTTCATATCATTTCAACAATTCTGAGACAATAATTCCTAAATAATTTCCCACAGCATAACCGATGATACCTACAGTTATACCTGTTATAATAACTTTCTTGTTCTTCATGCTTTCGGCAATCATAGGGACGAATAAAGGAGAGTTCACCAACGCCACCGAAGTGATCACCATCGTGTCGGAATCGACTTTGAATATCTTAGCCAATATCACGGAAAGCACCAATGAACAGAATATCACGAATGTAATATACATTATTATATTTACGCCCGAACGATAATCTATTGCCGTCACATCAACCATAGAAGCGACCACGAGACTGAATACTAAGACAAGATACATACCCGCATCGTAACTCTTCTCATTTTTCTTCACGAAAGGCAAAAACGAAGCCGCAATAGATAATGTCGTCATCGTCAAAATCAGAATCAGCAAATTATCAACCTTACCAGAAATTAGATAGCTTATTCCCATAGATATACCGATTATCATCACAGACAGACCAAGAGCCACTATAGTTTCTGGAAAATGTTTCTTAGATAAAATGCCGGAATAAGATTGTTGACTATTGGCTATTCTATACGTATCAATCACATCTTGTTTATCTTCACAGTGTGATTGATGTGTCTCTATTACTTTGTGATTCTGCGACCTTGCGACTTTGCGACTTAAAATTACTCTGAAAAACTTTATACCGCACAACATCAGGAAAACCAAATAGACAAAACTTATTATCATGTCGAAGGTATGAACGAAGATATATGTCTCAGAATCTACATCTAAAGCTATCTTAAGACTTGCGAGGTTAGGAGTCCCACCTGTATAAACGCCTACAAGTAGTCCGGCGATTTTATCGAAACCCGTTTGGTTATCATTAAAGATATAGAAACCAATAACATCAACCACAACAACAGAGACGAGTCCTATGCAAAGAGCAACGATTGCCTTTTTGAGTTTCCAATTCTTGAAATCACATCCAAACAGAATCATCGGGAAAGCGAGAAGTATCGTCACGCTCGTAAGAGCATCCTGTATTCCATGTAGTTTCTCACCCAATCCCAAAGGAAACACGACAAGATTTGAAACAAGAATACCCACGATGTAAAGCAAGAGAATCTCACCTATCTTATTTAAGACAACTGATTTCCTGCACAAGAAAACTATCAATGCAGGGAAAGCAAAGTAAAATAGTAGCGATAAAATTTGCAGCATAAAATATTTTTTGCGAATATAATAAAAAACAAGTTATGTAATCTACAAATCTGTACATCGCAACCATTTTTTTCGACATCTAAAATTCCACCACACATTCCATAGGATAATTCGTTGTCTGAACTCTTATCATATAATCTTTTCCGATGAAAACATCTGGAATTTTACATTTCATAGTTCCGCTCCTATCAGTAGTTTTCCTTCCAATCTCGACAGAATCATTAAAGTTTTCATCCATGGAAATAGTCACGACGACATCATTTGGAGGAAGATTAAGATTCGGCGGCGACATAGTACCTTTTATGATATATTCAATCTCAATCTCGTCAATCGCAAATTGATCACTATTAATCGCACATTCCAAGCTCGGATTATATATCAAAAACAAATCATCGACCAACATCTCATCACCGGCGTCGCCCTCTCCTGCCTTTTTGTTGGTAGTGAATGAAGTAAGAATATAACGAGGTTCATTACATAGATGAGTATAATCTTTAAAAGGAAGACTCAGACGTTTCCATTCCGTTGGAAGAAACTCATATTCCACCTGAGCGCAAAGCATATCGTATGGTTCCCATCCACCAGTAAGGCAGACGAAATCAGCATCACCATGAACGTAACTCATTATTCTTCCGTATGATTCCTTTTCTTTAGTAGTGAGACGAACCCAGACAGTAAGCGAATCGGGAATCACACCTATCACAGTACAAAACTCCGAATCACGTTGAGTGTAGTTGTTGTTTTTAGATCCTGCGGGGAACATGCTGCCGGCATTAAGACGACCATTGGTGAGATTTCCGTTTGCCGTAATTCCCACTATTGAACGAGAGAAAATACGAGCCGAGTATTTGCCGTTGCTTCCAGGACGAATGTCATTATAGCGTTCCACCTGCTGCATCAAAAGATGATGAAACGGACCTGTAGAAGTCTTGAAAGAATGCCAGTTATCCGGCTCCTCGTATTTAGTATCAATATTATCCCATTTCTCGAAATCGGAATTCGGAATCTGAACATAACAGTCGTCTTGTGCCTTTAAATCAAAGGTTACAATCAGCAATAATAATAAAATAATTCTATCCATTAAATTATAGTAACAAATCGTATTATAAGTTTGATTACAAAAATACAATTTTATTTGTCACACAAGACAACTCTATTTATCAATCACTCACAAAGCAATTTATAGAAATTGTCTTATGTAGGTTCAGTTAAAATTTTATGAAGAATTAACTTGACAGAAAAGATTTATAGTCGTATATTTGCAACATGAACTTTAAAAACAAAATTCTATGGAAACTTTAAATTATAATATCAAGACGTGGCTTTCCACATCTGAAAACAAAGAATTACAAAATCAAATTATGAAAGAAGAAAAGGAATACATTGAGAAGAAGGAAATCCTCGATGCCATCAGGGACGGACTTTTGGAGATAAAAGAAGCTCGTTCAAGTGGTCGCAAATTAATGACGGCGGAGGAACTTCTAAATGAATTATAGAATTAACGTTCTTCCCGAATTTGCCAAAAACCTGAAACGACTATGCAAGAAGTATCGTTCTATCAAGCAGGATTACGCCAACTTTATTAAAGAATTACATCACAACCCTAATTCCGGCGTTGAGATTGGTGTTGGCTTACGTAAAGTCAGGATGGCAATTGGTTCTAAAGGGAAAGGGAAAAGTCACGGCGCGAGAGTCATAACCTACACAGTAATATTATCAGTCGATGAAGGCGAAATCAACCTTCTGACGATATACGACAAAGCGGAACGAGAAAGCATCACTCGCAAGGAACTTGAGGAGATTATGAAAGGTGTTTGAACTCTGAACTTTGAACTCTGAACTTTAAACTTTGAGCTCTGAACTTTGAACTATAAACTTTATATAGATAGTTCAGTGGTGGCAATATGTTTTATTTGTCTATAGGTATCATTAACGTGGCTATACTTAACGATTCGATTCTACCAAATGAATGGTATCAGCTTGTATCTCACTTTTTGTTTGTATTCTTTGTAGCCTTTCAAGCCTTTTTCGAGGATTTGCTCTTCGTTATTGATCCGTATTGCAATGATTGGAATATATGCTAACATTATGAAAAAAGAAATCAACGAACCTAAGATATTCATAGCGACAAATAAAAACAAAACCCATTATGGTCTTAGTCAAAGCTTGCAACGATAATTTATTTCTCATAATCATTATTTTTCAACGAATGACACAACAAATTCACTCTGTATAATAACCACATACAAAAATAAGGATTTTTTAATTATAAAGAAGCGACACATTTATCATGACGCCATTTTGCGTTAGGGATTGAAGCGGCATCCTTTGCGAACGTAGTTTACGGAGCGAGCAAAGATAGAGCGGAAAGCCCGACGGCTTGCCGGAACGCCCAAGGGGAATTCATAATTCATAATGCATAATGCATAATTCATAATTGAAAGTTGAAAGTTAAAAGTTAACAATTAAGATACAAATCAGTTGAAATAAATCTTACCTTTGCAAGTGTTATGATAGACTAAAGGCCAAAGGCTAAAGTTCTTAGTTCAAAGCTCTTGGTTCAAGGTTCAAAATTCAAAATTTCATGGTAACATTAATAGAAATAATAGCAAACTTAATAATTGTCGCTTTCGCGATGGCTGCTATCGCGCTGATTGTAGCGTTAATATCATTAGCGGCGACTTTGTTCGGAAAGAAATTCAAAGCGTTTTTCAAGAAAGGACTTTGGTTCATGCTCCTCGTCCCTCTCCTATTCGCTTACGGAATTTTTATCGAGAGGAATCAATGTCAGGTTGTAAACGTAAATATTGAAAGTGAGAAGGTTCCGGAATCGTTCAACGATTATAAGATCGTGCAAATATCTGACTTACATCTTCATTCATTTAAAGGCAGAAACAAGACTTTACAGAAATTCGTCGATGTCATCAACGAACAAAACGCTGATATTGTAGTCTTTACCGGCGACTTGGTCTCATACGGTCCTTGGGAATTGGACGGATTGGACACAATATTGTCGAAGATAAAAGCCAAAGACGGAGTGTATTCCGTTTTAGGAAATCACGACTACAGCGCATACAGCAACTTCCCCGATTCCATTCAGTGGCAATATGTTGAGGAGCTGAAGCTGCGACAAGAAAATATGGGTTGGGATTTGCTTTTGGACGAGAACGTAAACATAATCCGTGACAACGACACCATTTCTTTAATAGGGGTCGAAAACATCTCGACGCATCGAGCCTTCCTTTCTTACGGCAACCTTCAGAAGGCGATGCAGAATGCAGACGGTTCTTACAAAATACTTTTAAGTCACGACCCGACACATTGGGAGTTGGAAGTGAAAGACACTCCAGAAATCGACTTGATGCTTTCTGGCCACACCCACGCGATGCAGTTTTCTATCTTCGGATGGTCGCCGTCGTCATTCATATTCAAGGAAGTAGCAGGATTATTTCAGCATGAAGATCAATATCTTTATGTGAATATCGGATTAGGAGAAAC
Organism: Lentimicrobiaceae bacterium; assembly: GCA_015061365.1. Lineage (GTDB taxonomy): Bacteria > Bacteroidota > Bacteroidia > Bacteroidales > F082 > Limimorpha. The sequence goes on from SUWS01000018.1 coordinate 45,147, forward strand.
CTTGATGAAAGCCAGAATCGGGACGAAACCGGAAATTACGGTGATTCAATTGACAATTAACAATTGACAATTGACAATTAAGAATGTAGGACGGACATATTACACCGATGAAAATAAAAGAGATGTAATTGGTGCGCCTTGACAATTATGAATGTAGGGATACGTTAAATATGTCAAATTCATTAGAATCTGAATTTCACTGAGCAGAAGATTTCCATCGGGCGTATTTCATAGATGGATTCTACGATAGAAAACGCTCCGGAATAATATGAGACGTACGATTTATTGTTGAAGATAT
>SUWS01000019.1 GCA_015061365.1 Lentimicrobiaceae bacterium
AAGCGGGAATTTAATTCCCGCAACTAGATAGTTTCAGTACATTTTGTCGACTGAACTTCTTATGACCCTGCAAATATACACAAAAAAATTATTGATAAAATGTTTTTTGTAATATAGTATCTACAAATTTTCAATTTTCAACTTTCAATTGTCTTTCGATTTCTTCAATTGAAATTCCGTACATCTTCAGTTTCTTGATTATCTCCGGGAGTTCCTCTTCGATGAATTGTTTCTTCTGTTCTTCGAGGATAATTTCTTTCGCGTTCTCGCTCACGTTGAAGCCGATGCCGCGCTTGTTGATGATGATGTTCCTGTTCTGAAGTTGTTCGTAAGATCGCATCACCGTATTGGGATTGACACCGACTTCTATCGCCATCTCCCTCACCGACATTATCTTGTCGCCTGACTTATATTTGCCGTTCAATATCATCTCGCAGATGTGATAGTAAATCTGCAAGTAGATCGGCTGGTGTGACTTGAATTCCATAATCAATATTTTTGTTTTCTGATTTTATAATATGTGAGATACAGTAAGACGGTAGAGATGATGACGTTAACGACATAACCTCCGTAGTAGATCCATCTTATGAGAGCCATGTTAAATTCGTGAAATTCCTCTTCGGTAAATGAACTGTCGAATCCTTCATAGTTCATGGAAAAACGTATCACCGCCACCATCGCTATTATTCCAACAACGACGAGTATTCCGATGGTCTTGCTGACCTTACGTTTCTTGAAAAGCATATTGGTGAATATGAATATCGAGACGTATGCTAAGAACGCGAAGAATTTATACAAAGGCAGCTTCGTTATATCGTCGTAATATTCAGCGGCGTCGCTGTTTATGTTAGGATCTATTGTGACGATGTCGGAGTTGAAAATCTGATTGAAGACGAATCCGTCGTAAGGATTGTTTCCAGGTATCAAGGTAAGAATTGTGTCGATTGCTACTGCGCCAGTCATATATACGATAGGTGTAGCGACACAGCAGAAGAATATCATGCTGAGGAATTTTTCCAAAGTAGAAGCCGGCAGCATAGCGAACTGTATTCCTCTTCTCGGGTCGTTACATGTTTTGTAGAGACGTGAAGGTGCGAGTATGACAGCCAATATCATAATGAATTTCAATATTCCATAACGTCCTCCGTGCATATAAGGAGAATCGAAGGTGCTCATGTTGGTGTAAAACAGGAACCATATTCCTATAGGGAGTGCGAGAAGAACTATCAGCGTCCAGCCGAAGTTCTTAAAATAACTCATGGCATCGTACCTGACGATATTGCCGAATCTTTTTATATCAAATGTTTTGTTCATAATGTTTTATTTTAAAGTTTAGAGTTAATAGTTTAAAGTTTAAAGTAGTTTTAGAGTTGATAGTTTTAAGTTTTAAAGTTTATCGAAATCCGACCTTAAACCTTAAGCATTAAACCTTAAACCAAATTCCCTTAATTGTTAACTGTTAATTGTAAATTGTTAATTCTCAAAAATCTCTCTTATCTTCTTCTTATTATTTCTCACTGCGTTGAAGAGTGCCTCCACGTTAACTTTGCTTTCCATCTCGAATTTGTTAGGAAGCACGTTGATGTAACCGCCCGGCATCATCTCCGAATAGAGAGCGTCGTCAGATTTCTCAGCGCCATATTCGAAATAGAGCTTTTTAGAAATCTCCTCGAAGGTAGCGTCGAGCAAAACCTCGTCGTGGTCGAGAATCACTATAGGGTCGATGAGATTTTCCACATCCTTCACCTGATGCGTAGAAATTATGATTGTAGGGACGTGGCTTGCCGCGTCCTTATTTGCCGCGTCCGTACCTGCCGCGTCCGTACCTGCCGCGTCGGTACTGTGTTCCAATATCACTTTCCTAAACTTAGCTTTCGACGGAATATCCAATCCGTTGGTAGGCTCGTCTAAGAGCAGATAATCTGTGCGTAAGGAGAGAGCACATGCAAGCAAAGCCTTTTTCTTTTGTCCGTAAGAAAGGGCGGAGAATTTTCTTGTGACATCGACTTCCAATTCCTGCATGAGATCTATGAAATATTGATGGTCGTAGCGAGGATAGAACACGCCTAACTTCTTGACAAACAGTTCCGGTGTGGTGTCGTCGGTTATGACTTCTTCCGGAAGGTAGAATATGTTTTGCAGGAAGTAAGGATTTCTTTCTGAAGGGATGAACTCATCGACGGTGCAAGAGCCGGCGTTTGCCTGTTGCAGACCGCAAATAAGTTTGAGGAGAGTTGTCTTTCCGACACCGTTTTCGCCGAGAAGACCATAAACGTTACCCTCTTTGAAATTGAGGCTGATGTTTTTGAAGACAGCTGCGTTTTTGTAGCTGAAATCGAGATTTTTTATTGCAATCATATTTTTTATTTTTTGTTTAAAATTTATTTTTTTTAGTCAACGGACAATAGTCAACAGTCAACAGACTTTGTCCATTTATTTTAGTTTAAAGTTTATAGTTTAAAGTTTAAAGTAGTTTTAAAGTTGAGAGTTTTAAGTTTTAAAGTTTATCGTAACTCCAACCTTAAACCAATTTGAGTTTAAAGTTTAAGGCTTAAAGTTTAAAGTAGTTTTAAAGTTGAGAGTTTTAAGTTTTAAAGTTTATCGTAATCCTAACTTTAAGCCTTAAGCATTAAACCAATTTAACATTTTTTGCTTTGAGCTTTGAGCCTTTGCCCATAGCTCGTAGCTCAAAACCTAATTTTCAATTTTCAACTTTCAATTTATTAATGATTTCAGAGTAGTCTCCCAAGTCTCCTGTTTCATAGACGATTTCCTTATTGGGAGAAACCAAATAATAATATCCCAATGTTGGAATATTGATGACTGTCATAATATCTTTTGCAGAATACGCTATATCTTCGGAATTTGATTTTGAGGCGATTTGTCTTATGTGTTCTAAATTATTGGAACGATATTCTATTGCCAAAATCTTAATTCCTTCATTTTCAAGAATCCTATATCCTAACGAATCTTTTTCGTGAGAATATTCCTTAAGATGTTGCAGACACGGACCGCAATTTGTAGTCCAGAAGTTAAGCAATATCCAGCCGTCTTGTTCTCTGATGGAAGTTGTATCGCCTTCAAGATTTACGAGAGGATAATCTAACAAACCCTCTGACATCTGATTGGAGATTGCCATTACCGGCATCGTAAATTCATCATATCTTGAATAAGGTTCATATTCTGCATTGCTGAAATCAAAGATAGAGTCGATATAGCTTTGTCGATTTTCATAACTCACGTCATAGAAAGTGAGATATTCAAGAACAGTGAAGTCGTCTTCGTTCCATTCCATATAAATACTGTCTAAAAAGTTTGTCTCTGTATTTATATATGAATCTACATTACAGTTGAATCCTATAGTCTTGGATCTGTATTTATTGTAAGAAACATTATTCATTTCAACAGTATCGACAGAATAGAAACTATGCCACAAAGCCCATGAATAAGCGAAGTCGATAGGTTTCATAAAGAAAGGACAGTACTGAAAATACTTGTGAATCTTACCTGTTGTCGCTAAGTTTTGGTAAGTTCTGCTTTTATCTTTCCTATTTTTCTTTATGTTGTAGATGTTGTATTTGTCTTTGTCAATTCTTTTATAGTATTTTTCGGTAATCAACATATAGTCGTTTTTGTCATTTATAAAGACCATTGAATTGTCGTCATCATATTTTATAATGACATCCGATACAATATCCCAGTAAAGAGAATCATTGTAGTAATGAATTATCCTATATTTAAACGAAACCCATTCGTGAGAATCTGCGAAAGCTGCAGCCTGTTGCTTGTATCGTTTAGAAACTTTGAGATTCATTTTATCTTCAGTTTCTTGCGCATTGCTATAATCGACAAATGTTAATATGAATGAAAATAAGCAAATTAATTTTAGAAATGTTTTCATTTTGTTTGTTTTCGTCTCGCGGTTCCTTACTCCGCTTTGTTGGTGAGACGATTCTTTTTTGCTTCGAGCTTTGAGCAGTGAGCAGTGAGTCTTTGCTCGTTGCTCATGGCTCGTAGCTCATAGCCTAATTTTCAATTTTCAATTTATTAATAATTTCAGAATAGTCTCCCAAGTCTCCGGTTTCATAGACGATTTCCTTGTCGGGAGAAACCAAGTAATAATATCCCAATGTCGGAATATTGATGGTTGTTCCTATTCCCTTGCCGGAATACATAATATCTTCCGACTTGGTTTTAGATGCTCTCTTGGCGATAATTTCCATATTGTTGGATTTATGTTCTATAGCCAAAATTTTAATGCCTTCATTTTCTAACATTCTGTATCCCAACGAATCTTTTTCCGCAGACATTCTCATCAGATGTTCTATGCAAGGTTCACATCCGGTAGTCCAGAAGTTAAGCAATATCCAGCCTTCTTGTTCTCTGATGGAAGTGGTGTCGCCTTCAAGATTTACGAGAGGATAATCTAGCAATTCGTCGCATGCGGTCTTATTCTCGCTCCGAGTCTGACATTGTGGAGATGTCTTCTCGTCATAATGAGCATAATCGGCATAACGAATACTTTGTAGATCGAAGATAGAATCTAAGATATGCTGTTTAGATTCAAAACTGTAATTATCTATCTTATAATAGTTATTGTATATTTCACCGTATGAATTTTTGTATATACTACTGTCATCTCTTAATGAAGATGTTGAATAACTATAAACGCTGTCGATAAGACCCGTCTCAGCATCGACAAAGGTATGTGTTCTGTTATATATTATCTCTAAAGATGTAGTTACAAGTGGATCTACGGTGTGATATTTAATATACGATTTGCTGTTTATATCCATAATATCAGCATCTATAACAGTAGCTGGAGTGCAGAACTGCGATTTTATCTTTGATTGTGTTGTGTATAAATAATAACCTAATCTGCTGAAATAAACAGGGATGTCGCCCATAAGCGGAAACGAATGATAAGCGTCTCCGAAGAAATGACGGTTTTTATAAGTAATGATATTATGCTCGTTATGCATTATCTTTTCAAATTTATCTTTTGAGATACGGAACTCTTCAGATGTCAAATCATTGTCGTATAAATCTTTCCTGCCTACATATATGGTAGGATTTTTCTTGTCATAATGCATAATGACGCTATACTTCACTTCCCAGTTGAAAGTATCATTTCTGTAATTCTGATGACAGACATCAAAGCTGAGCCATTCATATTTTTTTGCCACTTCCTTAGCCATCCGTTTAAATTCTTTTTTAGGGTGTTTAAATTCTTCTTTAGGGGTTGAATTTTCCTGAGCGAAACAGGATAGAGACAATATGAAGAAAAAGGCAATTGAGAAATATTTTAGAAATATTTTCATTTTGTTTGTTTTCGTCTCGCGGTTCCTTACTCCGCTTTGTTGGTGAGACGATTCTTTTTTTAAGTCAACGGACAACAGTCAACAGTCAACAGTCAACAGACTTTGTCCATTTATTTTAGTTTAAAGTTTATAGTTTAAAGTTTAAAGTAGTTTTAAAGTTAAGAGTTTTAAGTTTTAAAGTTTATCCTAATCCTAACCTTAAACCTTAAGCATTAAACCTTAAACCAATTTAACATTTTTTTGCTTTGAGCTTTGAGCCTTTGCTCGTTGCTCATGGCTCGTAGCTCATAGCCTAATTTTCAATTTTCAACTTTCTCATGTCCCTACTTTTCGTATCTTTGCAAAGCAAAGTCAAAAGCGAGGTTTCGGCGTGCAATAATCTGCCATGAAACAGATTCGTTAAAGATTCTCTTTGCCTTTGTGGTGTTTGTTTGCAGGAAACGGTTTCTTTTTTTGCCCTTATACCGTTTTCTGCCGCGACACCATTTCTCATCCTTCATAATTAGGCGCACACTCTTTCATCATGAAGGCGTAATCCAATTCGTTTTTCATTTTTTTGTTATAATCCAATTTTTTAAACTTTCTTTAATCTTCTGAAGCAGACTATTATGGAGCCTATTATGAAGATTATCGTAATTGCAAGATTGAAATAATTCCTATCACCGGCAATCCAGCTTAGGCGTAGCTGCTTCGCAAAAAATGCTGAAACTGAAGTTATCAAAAAGATTTTCGCCACATTGATAACTCTTTTCTTCTTCTTATACTTTTCCGGATTCACTTCCGCAATCTCGTCAAGATGTCTTTCTATCAGTCTTCTGAATATCACGATAGCAATAATAAGAGCTATCGCAGAAATAAGATTTAATGTTGTACTCATAATTTTTTTAGTTTAAAGTTTAAGGTTTAAAGTTTAAAGTTTATCGTAACTCCAACCTTAAACCTTAAGCCTTAAACCTTAAACCAATTTTAGTTTAAAGTTTAAAGTAGTTTTAAAGTTGAGAGTTTTAAGTTTTAAAGTTTATCGTAACTCCAACCTTAAACCTTAAGCATTAAACCTTAAACCAATTTTAGTTTAAAGTTTAAGGTTTAAAGTTTAAAGTAGTTATAAAGTTAAGAGTTTTAAGTTTTAAAGTTTATCGTAACTCCAACCTTAAACCTTAAGCATTAAACCTTAAACCAATTTAACATTTTTTGCTTTGAGCTTTGAGCCTTTGTTCGTTGCCCATAGCTCGTAGCTCAAAACCTAATTTTCAATTTTCAATTTTAATTTTTCCTTCCACTACGTCAAAGAACCTTCTGCCTGTTTGCTGTATTAGTTAACTAAGACACTGCAAAAGTACACAAAATATTTTACATGTCAAGAGAAAAATGTTTTTTTTTTTTTTTTTGCGAAAAAAAACATAACTTTGCCGTATTAAAATGAATGTATGATGAAAAGGTTTCTGATTATAATATCGCTGTTCTTCATATCATTAACAGCATATTCACAGGTCGCGGTAAATGACTCTATTCCTGGAAGCAAGAAAATAACAATCTCCACTTATATTGTGGGCGACAGCGTTCGCATCGATGATAAATATGTCGGTAAAACTCCGCTCGACATTTTTATTATGCCTGGAAAACATAATGTAGAAGTATGGCGCGACAAGGCGTTCGACATCAGAGAGATTGAAATCACAGAAGAATCTAAGCCTTTGGTTTTATTCCGTCCTAAGAGAGAGACCTTAGCTCAATATCTTTCAAAAGGCGTCAACTTCATCACACTCAATGCTGCCTATTCCTTAGCGCCGCAAATGTCGTTTGGATTGACATACGGTAGCGTCAGAAAATATGGATGGTTCGTATCTGTGATGTCGGACCTCGATTTCTACGGGTTTACGAGCAAAGGCTTTACAGAAGGCGGTATCATCACACTTACAGGAAACGACAGGACTACACGCTTCTCCTTAACAGGTGGCGCGATTATAAATTTAGATAGATGTGTATGTCTTAGGGCTGGTGCCGGTTTTGGCATGAGAGTAAGGGAAATCGAGACAATCGAAAATGAGTGGTATCGATATGATAAGAATTCAACCGTTGGTGTAGACGTCACGTTAGGATGTTTGTTTAATCTGAAACATCTTACGATAAGCGTTGATATGGTGACAACAAACTTCAAGACTATTGAAGGTAAATTAGGACTTGGTTTTAACTGGAGAAAAAAATAAGATTATATGAAAAGGATTTCTTTGATAATAGCGATGACATTGATGGCAGTTCTTGTGTCGTGCAAGAAGGATACTGTTTTTGTAGAAGATTCAAATTGTATAGTTGTTAATGGTGAGCCTATTGAATATAATATGATTTATGTAGAAGGAGGTCAGTTTGAGATGGGATGCGAGGATTCGGAATCTCATTGGACGGAGTTTCCTGTACACACTGTGACCCTCGACAGTTATTATATAGGTGAGACGGAGGTTACCCAAGAACTGTGGACTGCCGTCATGGGAAGCAATCCGAGTTATTTTGTGGGCGACAGACGTCCCGTGGATAATGTCTCATGGTACGATTGTCAGGAATTCATTTCAAGGCTGAACCATCTTACAGGCAAGACGTTCAGGCTTCCTACAGAGGCGGAATGGGAATATGCCGCTCGGGGCGGACGTATGAGTAAGGGCTACAAATATGCAGGCAGCGATCTTTTATATCAGTTCGCTTGGTATATTGAAAATAGCGGCGCACAATCTAAAAAAGTGAAAAGCAAGGCTTCCAACGAACTCGGTATCTACGATATGAGCGGCAACCTCTGGGAATGGTGCAACGATTGGTATGCTGTTTACCAAAGTGGTTATTATATCAACCCGACAGGACCTGCTACAGGTAATTTCAAGGTGTTACGTGGTGGCAGCTGGCAAGACTATCCTACGCAAAACAGGGTCTATTACAGAAACAATGAAGGACATCCGGAATCGAGAAATAACATCTATGGATTCAGATTGGTGATGGAGAAACTGTAATCAATTCATAATTCATAATGCATAATGCATAATTTATGATGGATGATAATTATCGTTATAAATATCGTTCATCATATTTTTTTGTTAACTTTGTGGTCTCGTTGAAAGGAAAGTTTTATTTTGTTATTGTAGAAATGCCGATATGATATCTCTTATGTCGGTGTCTTCTTCTATACACATTCTCTCCTTGATTTTTTTCATCCTTTCCCAGACGGTCTTGCGGTTTTTGCTGAGAAGTAATGTGATCTTATAATTGTCTTGTCTCAACAATATGAGGCAGAGATAAACTAAATCCCCCTTTTTAAGATTTGGAAAACTTTGGCATATTCTGACAGTGAAATTATTCAAATGAATGTCGGCACTTGTCAACAATAGTGTTATATCATTATCACATAAAGGTAAGATTCTGTTTTTGTTTTGTAATAGTATTCTTTTGCAGATGTCAGATGCATAGAAGGCGTTCAAATCGATAGGGGAGTCAATATCGTGAATTTTGTCTTTGATGCTCGATAATTCCAAATTCTGAGATTTGATGATCTCATCTTTTCTCTTCAATTCTTCGTTCTTACTTTTTATCTTACCTTCTATGATGGATTGTCTGAATCTCAGATCGTTGATGACTGACTTTTTTTCTTCAATCTCATTTTCTTTATCAGCGAGCTGTGTGTTAAGATTTTTGCTTTTTCTTCTATATCGGATAATCAAATAAGTGGAAATGACTATTGCAATTGCTGTTATGGGTATGAATACAGAAGCGTACATTCTTTTCAGTCTGACCTCATGTCGTCCTTTATGTTTTCTTAATAAATAGTCGTTATAAACTTTTTGTAATGTGTCTTTTTCTATGCTGTTGTTGATTTCATCATTAGAAAATTTGAAGTAAATGTTGCCATAATAATTTTTATTGCTGATATCGTTAACAGAATCATATAATGCATAAAGACTCTTCGAACTTGCGAACCTGATATTTTCGTCGTCGCTTTTGAAACTTCTTTTCAGATAATTTTCTGCTGAATAGTAAACCTTATCTTTGTAAAACATTTCGCCTAAGGTAAAGCAATAGGCTTCGTAAACGCATTTAGTGTCCGTTTTTCTGATATTGTCTTTCAGGATATAATATGCGCTGTCTTTGTCACCTCTGCCATATAATATCTTGGCTATACTTTTTTGGATATCGGTATAGTTGTTTTTGTTGGTGTTGGTTTTCAAAGACTCATAATAATAGATTAAGGCCTTATCTGTATTACCTGAAATATGATATGAACTGCCTATGTATTTTAGGATGTTACCTGCGAGTTCATTATCACCGAGAGCATTAGCGTATTTTAATGATATGTTGTATTGCATCAACGCTATATCGAAACAATTTTCGTCATAGAATAATTCGCCGATCCTGATGTGAATCAAAGCCACAAATCTTATTTTTTCGTAATCAGGGCTTTGAACTTCGAGCTTCGAACTGTGAGCATTTCGGAATTTCTGTTCATGGCTCATGGCTCGCTGCTCACTGCCTTTCCCAGATTCTGAGGTTTTCAGATTTTCAGTTTCTGCCTCCATAATCTCAAGTGCGCATAGATAATGCTCGCAGGCTCCGACGATGTCATCGCGTTCGGTGAGACCGACGGCATGGTAGTAATGCGCGCGAGCGCGTTGATATTCTATGTCAACAGTCAACGGACAACAGTCAACAGTTTTTTTGAGGCTTTGAGCTTCGAGCTGTGAGCTTTGAGTATTTTGGGATCTTTGCTCATTGCTCATGGCTCGTGGCTCGCAGCCTTTCTCAGAGTCTGAGGTTTTCAGATTTTCAGATTCTAAAAAGGGCTCATAGCTCATAGCTCGTGGCTCACAGCTGTCAAAAAACATCACCGCAGCTTTAACTTCCTCAAAGTTATATTGCGGGAGATAGTTTTTATATAAAGAGTCGGCGAGACGGATTTGGTTTTCGAAGTATAAAATCTGAGAAACTGAGAAACTGAAAACTTGAGAAGGGCTTTGAGCTTCGTGCTGTGAGCCTTGAACATTTGGGGATTTCTGCTCATGGCTCATGGCTCGCTGCTCGCAGCTTTTTTCAGATTCTGAGGTTTTCAGATTTTCAGTTTCTAAAAAAGTTGTCTGTTGACCGAGCAAAGCGAGCAATATGTAAAGCAGAAACATTCTCATGATTGCAAAGATAATAAAAGTCAACGGACAACGGTCAACAATCAACGAATTTTTTTGAACTTTGAACTTTGAACTAAGGCTGTTGAACTAAGGCTGTTGAACTTTAGCTCATGGCTCAAAGCTCAAAGCTCAAAGTTCAAGGTTCAAAGTTCAAAGTTCAAAGCCAACTTTTACTTTTTCATCAATTTCCCTGTTATTGAATATTCTCCGCATTTCACGAAATATGTGTAGACTCCGGCGGGAAGTTGTTCGAGATATAATGTCTTTCTTCCATGGTTACCGTCGAGTTCTGTTGTGAGGACGTTATAATCTCCAAGTACAATGTGATTATTCGAAGAAGCATATTGATAATACTTAGTAAGATGATGATTGCTTATTCCATTAGGAGTAAATGGGCTCAGGAGATCATCTTTCCAAATAGGCAGTTCTCCAGGTCACCATTGCTCAGTTCCATTTGGTGAAGGGTCTTCTACCTCTGTACCCTCATAAATTAATTCAACAAATGCAACCAAAAACCTTATCTCTCCATGCGGTGAATGACTTGCTCCGTTTCTACTTTCATAAAGTCCTCTATATGTTGTATCAACAACTATATCATTCTCTTCTTCAAAGCAATCATAACTATAGAGTTCTGGGTCTAATACCTGTCCTATTAATAGTGTTGGAAACAACTCATTATCCCAGCCAAACTAATCACGTAAAATAACTTTCTCATAATAAACTTCCTTTTCGGTTTTAACAATAATCAAATAAATACCAGAATTACATCTTTGATTCAAACTGATTTGAGATGTAAAGTCGTCCATTGGGTTTATTGAGATGTTTATTTCTCTTCCGAGCATATCTAGCATCTTTACGTCTTTAATCTCATAATCTGATTCGATAGAAATTGTTTCGTTGTTTGAGAAAATTGTCGGAACTATAGTGATACTTTTAGATTCTATTTCTTCAACTGATGTAAACTTGTAGTAACATTCCTCATAACTTGGATTATGATATGTATTCTCACCATCTTTAAATTGGCATAATAATTCGTTATATTGGAATAATCCAACTGTTGGAATAACAACAGGAAATTCTCCTTCCGTGAATGTTATCACTGAAACTCCCGTGTCAAGGCCAAGAAACCAAGATGATTCCTCATCAAATTCAATTATTTTCTTTCCGTCTTCATATCTCACATCCGTTACGACACCCATGGCTGGTTCCCAATAAGGATTATAATGGATCGTATCGAAATCCTCCTTTATTTGGAAATGGAAGGTGTCTCCTATATTGAGCGACATATCACATATCAATACCTCTGTGTCATATTCCTCTACATATTGGTATAACCGTCCTGTTTCAATATCTTCTCTATAGTATAGATCGCTATAATAATAGTCTCCACCATTAGTTTTATAATATGAAGTTCCATTTATATTGACGGTATCGCTATTGTAGATAGATGCAACAAAAGTCCATGCAGCATCAATGACATGAGAATCATAAATATTTATTCTCGTCGAGTCAATACCAAAGAATGACTGGTAAACGTAAGTGGAATCATTCTGCGCCTTCAGCGAGCCGCCACCTATTATCATAAGCAGCAGGAGAAGGACTTGCTTCGTAATGTTTAGATTTTTCATGTTTTTAAATTTTTATGATACATTTTTTGTCAACGGACAACAGACAACGGTCAACGGTCTTTGTCCAAATTGTTAATCTTTTATTTTCAGACGTGTCAACGACATATTATTTATTTTCATTGGTGTCATCGACGCGTCTCTACCATAATTTTCAATTTTCAATTTTCAATTTTCAATTCGTAAGACGCAACAATTACATATTGTTTATTTTCATCGGTATCATTGGTACGTCTCTACCATAATTTTCAATTTTCAGTGCTTTATGTTTCTCTTTGAAATCTTTTTGCCTTTCCTTCAATCACATAGCTCGCTATGCTCTTTCGAGAAAAACAAAAGTCTTCTCAAAGATAAAATCATAAATCACCCGATAAGCAATTTATAGAAATCCCCTATAATCAAAAATATCTTTTTCATAAACTAATCAATTTTTTCAATACAATCTAAATCATATACAAATATTTCCAAAGGATGATGAACCCCATTAGGTTCTTGCATTTTACCAGAGATTGCAACATATATCTCTTCGCCATTATTCCTGAATTCTAATGGTATTGTCTTTTTAGACACTCCAGTCGTACAGGAAGGATAACAATCATCTTCAATGAATACAGCATTTACTTTGGCTGTTTTTCCATTTATACCATTAATGGTTATTTTATCATCAAAGTATGTAAAATAACCTGTGTGATAACCACTACCTATATCTGCACACTCGCTTTTCTTTGTACAACTTGAAAATGTTATGACACATATCGTACACATTAAAACTGATAATAACGATGTTTTCATAAATGCCTTCAGCGAGCCGCCACCTATTATCATAAGCAGCAGGAGAAGGACTTGCTTCGTAATGTTTAGATTTTTCATGTTTTTAAATTTTTATGATACATTTTTTGTCAACGGACAACAGACAACGGTCAACGGTCTTTGTCCAAATTGTTTATTCTTTATTATTTTCAACTTTCAACTCATAAGACGCAACAATTACATATTGTTTATTTTCATCGGTGTAATTGGTACGTCTCTACATTAAGGCGGGTTCTATTTATTATTAATTTTCCTACATCAATGGGCAGAACCCATTTTCCCACGTCAGTAGTTTGATTTATTTCTTAAAAAACGTTCCCGATAAATGTCATTTACCGAGACACACGTTCTATGAACTTGTTCTTGCCTAATATTTGTATGTTATTTTCCATATTGTTTCCTTTCATTTTTCGTTCTGCAAATTTTGTAATTATATTTCAAAAATCCAAACTTTTTTAAATATTTTTTAAAATAAATCGGGGGGGTAACTTGTTGATTATCTATTATTTAATTCATAATCCAATCGGGATGATACCTCTTTATCTGAACCAGTCGGCACATATTATAGACCAGATTTGTGAATCCGATGTAGAAGGTCGCCCTCACCATTCCGACTCCTCTGAAAAACAGTCCCTTCAGCATGAAAACAGGATCAATAGGCTTGCGACCTGCATTGTTCTTCTTGCTGTCGTTTGTAAACAACTTCTCAAGTGCATCCCTAAACTATTCAAAATCAATGATCTCTTTCAACATTACAAGCGGATTCCCCATCTTAGATAACGATTCCATCGTATTTTCCTGTTCGAACAAACTCATTCCTGTTTTCTTCTGATATTTCATATATTTTTAAATTTATAGCAAATATAACAAAATATCAATATAACCAACTGATTGTCATAAATTTAATTTATAGAAGTCCCCTTTAATTTTTTAATGTCAACGGACAACAGACAACGGGCAACGGTCTTTGTCCAAATTGTTAATCTTTTATTTTCAATTTTCAGTTTTCAACTTTCAATTCGTAAGACGCAACAATTACATATTGTTTATTTTTAAGGTATCATTGGTACGTCTCTACGTTAATTGTAAACTGTAAATTGTTAATTAAAAAAAGCGTCCCCTCAATATTGAAGAGACGCCTTTCTACATATTACCTTTAAAACTCCAAAATTCTAGAGTTCTAAAATTCTATTCTAATGTGTGAATTACGAGACCTGAACGGAGTTTAGGTTCGAACCATGTTGTCTTAGGAGGCATGATGTTGCCGCTGTCAGCGATGTCGATGATTTGCCTCATTGTTACTGGATGTAAAGCGAAAGCTACTTTCATCTCGCCATTGTCGACACGACGTTTCAATTCGCCGAGACCGCGGATACCGCCAACGAAGTCGATGCGTTTGTCGGTACGTAAGTCTTTAATGCCTAAAATCTTGTCTAAGACTAAGTTTGATAAGATTGTAACATCGAGAACGCCGATTGGGTCTTCATCGTTGAATGTACCGGCTTTAGCGTTGAGCTTGTACCAGTGACCATCCAAATATGTGCTGAATTCGTGTAATTTAGCTGGCTTGTAGATCTCTGTTCCCATATCTTCAACATCGAATGATTCTGTCAAAGCGTTGAGGAATTCTTCTTTTGACAAGCCGTTCAAATCTTTCACTACGCGGTTGTAGTCGATGATCTTTAATTGGTTATCTGGGAAGATAACTGTCATGAAGAAGTTATATTCTTCTTTGCCTGTGTGGCCAGGGTTATTTTCTTTTTTCTCTTGACCTACGAGAGCTGCTGCTGCGCTTCTGTGGTGACCGTCGGCGATATACATTGAAGGCACTTCTGTAGCGAAGAGTTCAACTAATCTGTCGATAGTAGCTTTGTCGTCGATGACCCAGAAACGGTGACCGAAGTTATCTTCCTTAGCGATGAAGTCGTAGATAGGAGCTTCTTTTGTGATGTTGCTTACTATAGCGTCGATTTCTGCTACAGCTGGATAAGCGAAGAACACAGGCTCAACGTTAGCGTTGGTGATGCGGACGTGTTTCATGCGGTCTTCTTCTTTATCTTTACGTGTAAGCTCGTGTTTCTTGATGACTTGGTTTACATAGTCTTCGCTCCATGCGCAAGCTACGATACCATATTGCCAGTGAGCGTTGGCATCTGTTGGATTCATGCTTTGAGCGTAGATATATAATTTTTCTTCGTTATCTTGTACCAACCATCCGTAGTCTTTGAAAGCGTTGAAGTTCTCGACAACTTTGATATATGTTGTGAGGTCGCTGTCTTTTGTACCTGGAGCGAGGTCGATTTCAGCTTTTGTTACGTGTAAGAGGCTATATGGGTTGCCTTCGCATTCTTTGCGAGCTTCTTCTGAGTTCAATACGTCGTATGGTCTTGAGGCTAACTTCTCTACGATGTCTACTGGAGGACGGTAGCCTTTAAATGGTTTGATTACTGACATTGTGTTTTGATTTTAAAGTTAATATATTTTAAGAATTACCATATCATCTCTTCATCGAAATTCACGTTGTTGTTATGTTCTGTCTCGTGGATTTCGTGATAGTGATGTTCATAATGTTCAACGTTGACGCTTCTTTGTAAGGATATGATGAGAGCGCCTATCATCTTTGTCAATTCCATCAGTTGTGTGCGAATCATGTCTTCTCTATCTTCTGAGAGGAAGTTGTTTTGTCTTCCTATAGCGCAGAATACGACACATTTACGGATATTGGTCTTAGCCGATTTAAGCTGGGCTATAAATGAAGGTTTGTTTTTTGATGATCCCTCGGCGATGTTGAAAGCTAACAACGTAGCTTCTTCAAGGAATCTTTTGTAGTAGTGATTTTCGATTTCGTTAGTAGCTAATGAGCTTGTTTCAGTTAGCAATGATACGAAACCAATGGCTTTACTATAAACTCGAAGGTCTTCGAATCTGAAAAAAGTCGTTGATTTGTTGTCTTCTGGAGTCATAATATAAGTAGTTTTTTTTATTAATTAGGATGTATAGTAAGTTAAAAGAAGATTCATCTCATAGCAGAGACATCATGTCATGGCGTCTCTGACTCATTATTATATGAGATGAATCTTTTGTTAATTGTTATTAGTTAACTTTGAACTTGGTTTCGCCTCTTTCGATGAAGCCGACGATTTGGCGAGCTGCTGCTAAACCAGCGTTCATGTTAGCTTCTGCTGTCTCAGCACCTTGTTTTTTAGGTGTTGCGAAGAAGCGAGGAGCGAATTGTTCCAATGCTGCTTGGTTTGCAGGAGCGATGTCTGTTACATATTTAAGGTCTGTGCGTTCAGCGAGGAGTTTTTCCATACCAGCTTCGTCGATGACTTCTTTACGTGCTGTGTTGACTAAGCAACCGCCTTTAGGCATCTTTGAAAGAAGTTCGTAGTTGATAGAACCTTTTGTTTTTTCGTTTGCTGGGATGTGCAATGAGATGTAGTCGCAGTTTGCGTAGAGATCTTCTAATGTTGCAGGAACTTTAACGCCTTCAGCTTCCATCTTCTCTGTTGGTACGAATGGGTCGAATGCCCAAACTTCCATACCGAGAGCCTTAGCTTTTTCTGCTACCAAACGACCTACGTTACCGTAAGCGTGGATACCGACTTTCTTGCCTTTCAATTCGCAACCTGTACCTGGTTTGAATGTGTTACGTGCCATGTAGATCATCATGCCTATTGCTAATTCAGCAACTGCGTTTGAATTCTGACCTGGAGTGTTCATAGCTACGATGTTCTTTGCTGTACATGCTGCTAAGTCTAAGTTGTCGAAACCTGCGCCAGCGCGGACAACGATCTTGAGGTTGTTAGCGTGGTCGATGACTTCTTTAGTGACTTTGTCTGAACGTACGATGAGGGCGTCAGCGTCTGCTACTGCATCGTAGAATTGTTGTACGTCTGTATATTTTTCTAAAAGTGCCAATTCGTAACCGGCTTCTTCAACGATTGTTCTGATACCGTCAACGGCTGCCTTTGAGAAAGGTTTTTCTGTTGCTACTAATACTTTCATTTCTTAATGTCTTTTAATTTTTTATGAAATATTATTTGTTAGCTGCTTCGAAGTCTTGCATGCATTGTACGAGAGCTTTAACTGACTCTACTGGACAAGCATTGTAGATAGAAGCGCGGAAACCACCAACTGAACGGTGACCTTTGATACCGACCATGCCGCGTTCTTTAGCGAATTCCATGAATGCTTTTTCTTTGTCTTCATGACCTGGAGCCATTACGAAGCAAACGTTCATGATAGAACGGTCTTCTTTAGCTGCTGTGCCGATGAACATTGAGTTGCGATCGATTTCGTTATAGAGAAGTTCTGCCTTTTCAACGTTGATCTTGTTCATTGCTTCAACACCACCGAGGTTCTTGACCCACTTCAATGTTTGGTACATGACGTAGATAGGGAATACTGGAGGAGTATTGAACATAGAGATGTTACGATCTTCTTCTGCTGCGTGTGTACGGTAGTCAACCATTGTTTGTAATTTGCGTTTGCCTTCCATCTTGCCGAGGAGGTCGCGACGGATAATGACGAATGTTACGCCAGCAGGACCTACGTTCTTTTGAGCGCCACCATAGATGAGAGCGTATTTGCTTACGTCAACTGGACGGCTCATGATGTCTGATGACATGTCAGCTACCAAGTCGATAGGGCAGTCCATATCGTAACGGATTTCTGTACCGTAGATGGTGTTGTTTGTTGTGATGTGGAAATAATCAGCGTCTGTTGGGATTACATAATCTTTAGGAATGTAAGAATATGTCTTATCTTCTGATGAAGCGACAATTTCTACGTCGCCATAGAATTTAGCTTCTTTAGCTGCCTTCTTTGCCCAAACACCTGTTTGAAGATAAGCTGCTTTCTTTTCTAAAAGGTTAGCTGGAACATTGAAGAATTGTGTTGATGCACCACCGCCGAGGAACAATACTTCGTAGTTCTCTGGGATGTTCAAGAGTTCGCGCCATAATTGACGTGTCTCTGCCATAACGCGTTCCCAACCTGGTGTACGGTGTGAGATTTCAAGAATACCGATACCTGTGTTGTCAAAGTCACGGATTGCTTCAATAGCTGCTTCAACAGCTTCTCTTGGAAGGACGCATGGTCCTGCATTGAAATTGTGTTTCATCTCTTTATGTATTTTAAGTTTATAAATGATTTTGAAATTTAAAATGTTTTCTACGTGGCAAAGATAACAAATAAAAACAATAAACAAGACTTTTATTTAAAAATGTTTGCTTTTATTTTTTTTTGCCTCATTCCACATATATTAATAATGTGTATATCAACTTCCAATTCTCAACTTTTCTCATATAGAAAGATGTTAATTATGCATTATGAATTATTAATTATGAATTGTCTTTGGGCGTTCCGGCTCCGCCGTCGGGCTTTCCGCTATATCTTTGCTCGCTCATCCCGCATCCGGTAGTTGAGATTGTCGAAAAGCAGGTCATTTCCACGCTCCAAAAGATGGCTCGCAAAGGATGCCGCTACAATCCCTAACGCAAAGAGAAACAAAAGCACGCAAAAGTTTTTAACATGATTGCTAAAATTTATCTGTACGTGGAATTTATAGAAGCTCCGTGAAATATATAAGTGCCTGATATTTAAACTTGTAGAAAAATGTAAAAAAAGTTTTTAAAAAATTATTTTCGTTTTGATAAAATTAGTATCTTTGCCGCTCAAATCAGTGGAAAAATAAAGTAATTATATAGCAATGAAAAAAGACATTCATCCAAAAAATTATCGTCTCGTAGTTTTCAAAGACATGTCAAATGACCATGCTTTCATGTCACGTTCAACAATCAACACAAAGGAAACTATCGTATGGGAAGACGGCAACGAGTATCCATTAGTAAAACTCGAAATCTCTAACACATCACACCCATTCTACACAGGTAAGATGAAACTTGTCGACACAGCAGGTCGTGTTGATAAATTCAACAACAAGTATAAAAAATTCCAAGAAAGCAGAAACGCTAACAAATAAAAAAAAGAGGCTGTCAAAACTGACAGCCTTTTTTTTAAATCTGAAAACCTGAGAATCTGAAAACCTGAAAACCCCCAACTGTCAACTGTAAATTGTCAATTGTTAATTGTAAATTGTCAACTGTAAATTGTCAATTGTCAATTGTAAATTGTTAATTCTTTTGGCATAATTATTGACGAACGCGCGACCGTAATTCAAACATATATTATAATGGACAACCAAATAAATCACGATTTATTTCTGACAGATATAGTAGAGACAGACACTGAATATATTCCACTTCTGACACCGGAAGACGAGAAAAGAATCAGCGAAGAGGAGATTCCGGAAGAAGTGCCAATCATGACACTGCGTAACGCGGTGCTTTTCCCCGGTGTGGTGATACCAATCACAGTGGGTCGCGACAAGTCCATAAGATTAATTAAGGAAGCTTACAAACGTCATCAGGCGATAGGTGTCATCGCCCAAAAAGATGCTTCCGTTGAAGACCCAAGCCAAAATGACCTCCACGAAATAGGAACTATCGCGATGGTGATGAAAACCTTGCAGATGCCCGACGGTAACACTACCGTAATTATACAAGGTAAACGTCGTTTCAAACTTCAAGAGATAACACAGACCGAACCTTATCTGAAAGGTAAAGTCGCTCCGTACGACAACGGACTCACTATTCCTCGCGACCGCCAGTTCAAAGCCTTGATACAGTCTATCAAAGATATGGCGATGCAGATAACGCAAAAATCTGGAACGCTTCCTTTCGAAGCTACCTTCGCTCTTAAAAACATCGACAGCCCTTGGTTCATGGTCAACTTCATCGCAAGTAACTTAGTTCAGTCGATGGAAGAGAAACAACGACTTCTTGAGATAAACGACATCACTAAATTCGCTACGGAACTGCTTTCCATCCTCAGCAATGAAGTCCAGATGATTGAACTGAAACATCAGATCCAGAGCAAGGTGAAGATGGATATGGATAAGCAACAACGCGAATATCTTCTCAACCAACAGCTTCGTACCATACAAGAAGAACTCGGCGGAACGCCTAACGAGATAGACATCAAGGTTCTTAAAGAGAAAGCAGCCAAGAAAAAATGGTCGAAGGAAGTGGAGGAGACCTTTGAGAAAGAACTCCAGAAACTGCAACGTATGAATCCGCAGGTGGCTGAATACGGAATACAACATAACTACCTCGAATATATTGTCGAGCTTCCTTGGAACGAATATACCAAAGATAACTTCGACCTCAAACACGCTCAGAAAGTTTTGGATAAAGACCACTTCGGTCTCGAAAAGATAAAAGACCGTATCATAGAATATCTTGCGGTTTTGAAATTGAAAAACGATATGAAGTCGCCGATCTTATGTCTCGTCGGTCCTCCTGGCGTTGGTAAGACATCGCTCGGAAAATCGATAGCTAAAGCTCTCGGTCGTAAATATATAAGGATGTCGCTTGGCGGCGTGCGTGACGAATCTGAGTTGCGTGGTCATCGTAAGACTTATATAGGCGCGATGCCTGGCCGTATCATACAAAGTCTCAGAAAAGCAAAGTCGTCGAATCCGGTTTTCGTACTCGACGAAATAGATAAGGTAAGCGGCAACAACGTGAACGGCGATCCGCAAGCTGCCTTGTTGGAAGTTCTCGACCCGGAACAGAATATGGCGTTCTCCGACAACTTCCTTGAAATGGATTACGATCTTTCTAAGGTCTTGTTCATCGCTACAGCTAATAACCTATCTACCATTCATCCAGCCTTGCGCGACAGAATGGAAATCATCGACTTGAGCGGTTATCTTCGTGAAGAGAAGTTCGAGATAGCTAAACGTCACCTCATTCCTAAGCAGTTGAAAGAACACGGACTTACATCCAAAGACGTGACATTCTCCAAAGATATGGTGATGAGAGTCATCGACGATTACACTCGTGAAGCAGGTGTTCGTAACCTTGAACGTCAGATTGCCAGCGTCATTCGCCGTAAGGCAAAGAACATCGTGATGGGTGATGAGTACGACAAGAAAGTCACTGAGAAAGACTTGAAAGACACTCTCGGCGTCGGTATGTTCCACGACGGCGATGAGGTGAAACACACTACTCCAGGTGTCGCTATCGGATTGGCATGGACTCCTGTGGGCGGTGAGATACTTTCTATAGAGGTGAGTTTGAGTCGCGGACATGGAGCCTTGCATCTCACAGGAAATCTCGGCGAGGTGATGAAAGAATCAGCTACGATAGCATACGAATATATCAAGTCACATTCTTCACAACTTGAGATAGACCCTGCTGTCTTTGACGAATGGAACGTTCATATTCACGTGCCAGAAGGTGCCACACCGAAAGACGGACCTTCGGCTGGTATCACGATGCTGACAGCACTGACATCGGCATTTACACAGAGAAAAGTCAAAGACCAACTCGCCATGACAGGTGAGATTACATTGAGAGGCAGAGTGTTGCCAGTAGGCGGAATACAAGAGAAGATGCTCGCAGCAAAACGCAATGACGTTAATGATGTCATCTTGTCAGTCGAAAACAAACGTGATTTCTCCGATATAAAAGAAGATTACGTAAAAGGCTTGAACTTCCACTTCGTCAACTCCATGATGGAAGTCCTGGATTTAGCTTTAGAGAAAGAACAAGACGTCAACGACTTAGATTACAACCAATACTTGAATAACTCGCACAAACGCGTGGCAGGTTTCATAAGTCAGCAAGACAATGAGACTACAAGACAACGAGTGAATTGAGCAATAATAATGTAGAGACGCGTCGACAACTTTTGAATTAACAATTAACAATTTACAGTTAACAATTCCGGGAAAAGAGATTTTCTCGGAATTTTTTATTTTCAATTCTCAACTTTCAATTTTTTTCCTATCTTTGCACCCGCAACGGTTCCGAAAGGATTAATAGGGAATATCGTGAAATCCGATAACAGTCCCCGCTGCTGTAAATTCTAATAAGTTGATGTTCAAAGCCACTGTTAGTGAGCCATCACAATAATGGGAAGGCACATCAACCAAGGAATGAGTCAGAAGACCTGCCGTCGCAGATATTGTAAATTAAAACGCGGAATTTTTTAATTACAAATTTATACATCATGAAAAAAAGTTTTTATAAAATTTTTATCATTGGATTGTTGTTTCTATTCTCTTGTGGAGAAGAACCTATGCCAACACCAACACAAGAACATTCTATCGCTAATGGATTATTTATCCTGAACGAAGGAACATTTACTTACGCTAATTCCTCGCTTACGTTCTATGATCCTGAAGCCGATAGCGTAGAAAACAATTTGTTCTACAGAGTGAACATGGCTCCTTTGGGTGATGTCGGTAATTCTCTAATGATTGATGAAACAGGAATGTATATCGTTGTAAATAACAGCAGATATATATATAAGGTGAATCCTAAGAATATGAAATACAAAGCTAAATTGGGAGATCTCACTTCGCCACGTCATATAATATCAATAAATAAGAATAAGGCTTACGTCTCTGATTTGGGATCGACAGGTTTATGGATTATCAATCCTGAGACTATGCAGAAATCTGGATTTATAGAGTTAGGTAACACCACAGAGAAAATGCTTCGTGTTGATGATGAAGTCATAGTGACAAACTGGTCGAATTTTTATCAGCCTAACACTTCCAATTCGACAATTCAGTTTGTTGACGTAAATACAGACGAACTTGTCGGCGAAGTTGAAGTCAGCGCAGAACCAAATTCAATTGTTCTGGATAAGAACGACAATGTATGGGTTTTGTGTGGCGGAGGTTATATGCCTCCATTTGAACCTGCTTTATTCTGTATCAACCCAAAGACTCGTCAGATTATCAAACGTTTTGACTTCCAACAAGGTAATTATCCTTCTTCATTAGTAATAGATAACTTAAAAGAGAACATATATTTCCTGAATGGTGGTTTTGAATCATTAGACCTCTATAAAATGTCTGTTGATGATGAGACTCTGCCGACAACGTCTTTTATCAATAGTCAGACGCATGTTTTCTACAATGTAGCAATTTCTCCGACCGATGGTGACATCTACATTACTGATGTCAAGAATTATCTTCAAAATGGAGACGTGTTGCGTTATACCTCAGAAGGTGATTATGTTACATCTTTTGAAGCAGGAATAGTCCCTGGATTTATGTTGTTTTCAAATAATAATACAAATTGATTAAAATATAATAAGTTCATTGTCATAGTTTAAATATCTTTTTACTTGCAACGGTTCCGAAAGGATTAATAGGGAATATCGTGAAATCCGATAACAGTCCCCGCTGCTGTAAATTCTAATAAGTTGATGTTCAAAGCCACTGTTAGTGAGCCATCACAATAATGGGAAGGCACATCAACCAAGGAATGAGTCAGAAGACCTGCCGTCGCAGATATTGTAAATTAAAACGCGGAATTTTTTAATTACAAATTTATACATTATGAAAAAAAATCTTTTAGTGACGATCTTCTTGATCGTGAGCGGATTTTCAATGTACGCTCAATCTATCTTAAATGCTTCCGAAGGTTATGTAACGGAAACTATTTTGTCTGACTATTCAAACCTTTCTGTGTTTGATGTCAACGGATTTAATTTGTATGCAAGTGATGGTAGCAAAATCTATCATTTCGACCTTGCAACAGATAAACTTCTTGATACATACGTGCTTCCGGATTATATGACAGGTACTTACACTTATCCGTCATTCTTGAAAATCTCTCCCGATATAGAGACTCTGTGGTATGGTATCACAAGCGGTCCTAATGGTGATGAGATTTTCTCGTATAATATCGAGACAGGAACATGGAGTGAAGGATATTCTCTTCTATGTAATTTCGATATGGAATTCATAGGCGAGCACATCTTGGTATCAGGACTTAACAGTACCAGTTGGTCTGATCCTAACTGCATCTCCTTGCTGGATGTATCGGGTAATGATAATCATAGAAAAATTATCGATGTAGGCGGTTATTCTGCTGGTTTAGGCATCGATGATGAAGGTAATGTATATTACGCAACATCAGGTGTAGGTTCTGAAAAATTATACCGCTGGGATATGGAAACTGTCATTAATGTAATAAACGACAGCTCAGCTGAAATATTGACATTAGATGATGCAACAATTCTATCTTCAATTCCAGCCGGTGCCTACGATACAGATGTCGATGAAGCCGGTAATGTTTTCTTCGATTTCAGCGATTATGCCACAGGTGTCAAGAATGTCGTGATGTGGAACGGAAATGAAGGTGATAATGAAAACTTCGAGATATTGGCTTATAGCAACGACCCAGCCGTAAGTCTCACATTGGTAAATTCCAAAGGCAACTTCATGAATGGAGGAAAAGACAACGGTATCATAGCCGGTGCATGGGGCTTGCCTCTAACATTGTTATACAAAGAAATAAATCTCATCGCTCCATCTGACTTGGTCGCTACAACAGAAGGAATATCTTCAATATCGCTATCATGGACTGCCGTAGAAAATGCTCTGAGTTATAACATCTATCAAGGTGAAGAATTGTTGACAACTGTAAGCGTAACATCTTATATTGTTGAAGGATTAGAATACGATACAGAATATTGCTTCGCGGTGACTGCTGTTCATGATGAGATTGAATCTGATAAGTCGGAAGAAGCCTGCGCTACGACAGCTGGTGAAAGCATAACTGAATATGAAATAGATTTCAGACTATATCCTAATCCTACAGACGGAATCGTATATATCGAAAGCGAAGCAAATGTTGAATCCGTTGAGATATATAATATGATGGGACAAAAGATAGCCTCTCAAAAATTACAATCTTCATATGTAGATTTGTCATCTTATCCTTCAGGATTTTATACCTTGTTGCTTGAAGTTAATGGTAATAAGGTTCCAATGAGAATAGTTTTAAGATGATGAAAAGAATAATTATCATAGCCTATTTTTTACTCACATCTTTATTGTTAAGAGCTCAGTATATCGTTGATGTATTGGAATATGTTCCTGCACCAGGACAGTTCGTCAATACATCGACGGCTGGCTCGCCGATAATATCTACTAATTCTATAATGAACGGACTGACAGGATGCCTGACACTCGGTTCTTTCGGAGGTTATGTGGTATTTAAATTTGAAAATCCTGTGGAGAATCATCCGGATAATCCTTACGGAGTAGATTTTACCATTTTCGGAAATCCTAATGCCATGCCTGGAACAAACCATGCACTCACGGCTGAGCCTGGAATAGTCTATGTGATGAAAGATGAAAATGCTAACGGAATTCCAGACGATATTTGGTATGAACTCGCAGGAAGCGACCATTTCTTCTCAACAACAATAAGGAATTACGAAGTCACATATTTTAATCCTGAAAGTGATGTGGCAGAAGACGTTCCTTGGGAAGATAATCTCGGAAACACAGGTCATATATTGGCTAACTTCTATCATAATCAGCCGTATTATCCAATGGCGGATTCCTTTCCTGAGATAGATCCGAACCAATATACATTGAGAGGAACGCTCCTGGAAAACAGAGTCGATATGACAAACCCGCAGATGGTGAGTTTCATGCCTCGCACTTTCGGATACGTTGATAATAATCTGAGAGGAGAGGAACCTTACGGTATTCCCGACAATCCTTATACCCGTGAAAGAGAAAACTCGGGCGGCGATGCTTTCGACATCTCTTGGGCTATTGACGAAAATAATAATTACGTTGATCTGGATGAAATAGATTTCGTGAAGGTACAATCTGCTGTGTTGGCTGATGGTGGCTGGATAGGTGAAATATCTACAGAGATAGCCGGAGCCATCGACATAGAACCAGATGCATCTATAAACGGAACAGAAAGCATTGTCGTGGTCAAAGATCTGCCAAAAGAGATAAATACACAAAACTATCAGCTGGAAGCCTTTGTCTTTCATCAAGGAAGATATTTGAAAGAGGCTGAAATAACATGGGAAACATCATTAGATAATGTCAATATTGATGCAAACAATATTCTGACTTTCTCTGATTATGGTGAGGTGGAGATTACCGCAAAATGGAAAGATAATCCTGATATTTACACTATTGTTACAACCAAATTAATCAAAGGTATTGGATTCGATGAGAATTATCTTACTGATTTGAACATCTATCCTAATCCGGTTAAAAATCATTTCTATGTAGAGACTGATTGTGAAAATCTCAATGTTGAGATCTATGATATTATGGGTAGATGTACTTTGGCAAAAGAAAGTATCGACAATAAATCAATCATCGACATCAGCGAATTGAATCTGGGTATTTATTTCGTTAAGATAAAGAAAGATAATCAAAATCATTCAATAATTAAGATTATTAAAATTTGATTTATGAAAAAACTATCATTATGCATTAAGAATTATGCATTATGCATTATTATGAGTCTCTATATGGTTTCATGCGGAGGCGATAACGGAGGCGATGATAATAATGGCGGTAGTGGAGAGGAACAACCACAGGAGATTGCCGGTTATAGATATGTCGATTTAGGACTTCCGAGCGGACTTAAATGGGCTGTCCATAACATGGGAGCTACATCTCCAACAGAATACGGCGATTATTATGCTTGGGGCGAGACAGCAACAAAAGACGAGTTCAACTATAACGAATGTCCTATCAATGGCGTAGAAATTGACGACATCTCCGGCAATCCAGAATATGACGCGGCAAGAGCCAACTGGGGCTCTACATGGCGTCTGCCTACATTTGAGGAAATAAACGAGTTGGTCGATTGCTGCGTATGTGAATGGATGGCAGATGGTCTGATACATGGAATCAATGTCGTTGGACCCAATGGTAACTCTATTTTCTTTCCAGCTGCCGGATATCGTAATACGACATTCTTGAAGTACCCCAACGAATATGGCGCTTATTGGACCTCAACATCTGGTAGTGACCGCTATGGAGCTCACGCACTTGCTTTTGACGAAGACGGCACAAGAGCAGGTTGGGGAAACGGTCGCTATATCGGTCGTACTATAAGACCTGTTTCAAATTGAATTTATTTTTAATCTACGGTATAACAGACAAACAAATAATTTTAATTATATGAATAGGAAAAAATATTTTGCTTTGTTGCTGGTGTGTTTAATGGTTCCAATAGTTTCCATGGCACAAAACGAAGCCTTCTTCTATAATAACTACAACGAATTAGATAGAGATGGTAATGCCGTTTTTGCATTTGAGAACTTCTCATCGGGAAACGGAATGGGATTTAATAACTTCAACGATAACTTTAATGGATTCGGTTTCGATGACTTCTCCAATAATGGAGTAGGTTTCAGCATCGGAAATTTTGACTTGACAAGCGATGTGCCTATAGGAAACGGTCTGCTTGTCTTAAGCGCAATGGCTTTAGTTTACAAAAAAAGAAAATCAAAAAAATAAAAAATCAAACAATGAAAAAATTATCAACAATATTGCTCGCATTCGTGATGATATTGTTCACACAATGCAAACCAGAACCAGAAACAAGTAACGAAACTAACAACAATGGAGGAAGCAAAGTAACAGTACGCTGCTCAATCCCATTAAATAACGGTGGTAGGACCGACTTTACCAACCTAATGGAAGATGGCACAATAAACTGGAGCGACGGAATAGAATCTTTATATCTCTGTGTATCAGGATTGGAAACAACAGTTGGTGCTGAGATAGTAGAACTTGTTGGTTTCTCTGAAGGTAACCATCATGTTATAGAATTCAGCGGAGAAGTTACTGAGGGACATCTCCTAGTTGGTAAAGAATATGATGTATGGTATTTCGGTAATACAAAGCAGACCGGTGGTCAGAACTATACTGTTAATGCTTCTCCACAACAAACATCATCAGGAAGCGGAGTATATAAAATGGTTTCAAGTACTAGCTCATGCGCTTATCCATTCAACAAACAAAGCGGTAAGTTAGAAGACTTGGGCAAATATCATATCGCAAGTGCTAAAGTTAAAGCTGTACAAGTAGGCGACGAAATAAGACTCGAACTCAACGGTATCTTAAAAAACCAAGTCGCTATTGCTGTGTTAGATTTGACAGACATAACAAAATTAAAAGGAACTGCCATTAAAGGAACTGCTTTTAATTTGAACTATGACAAAGCTACACAGAAATTTGAGTTCGTGGTAACAGCAAGCAGTAGCGCAAATATCAGCATAACAGGTACTCCTGCAGAAACATCATACATCGTATTGTACCCTACAGATGGTGACAACAGCGTTAAATTACAAAACAACAATAATGCTGGTTACTATTATAATTTCAGAACAGGAGTGAAAGCTAACAGAGTATATTACAGAGCTGGTGTTGATGGCTCAGCACGACCTTTGCCTTGGACAATAGCCAATTATAACAATCATGAATATGTGGATCTCGGTTTGCCTAGCGGATTGAAATGGGCTAAATTCAATGTCGGTGCTACAACAGAAGAAGGTACAGGTGGTTATTATAGTTGGGCTGAAACAGCTACAAAAGAAAATTACAGCAACGGCAATGGCACTACAAACACATTGGATGTTTATAATGTTTCAGGTAATGCACAATATGACGCTGCAACAGCAAATATGGGCGGAACATGGAGAATGCCTACAATGGCAGAATATGAAGAGTTGATAAGAGAATGTACAATGACATGGGAAACAGTCAATGAGGTTCAAGGTCTTAGAGCAACAGGCGCTAACGGTAATTCTATCTTCATCCCTGGACTCAGCTATATGAATAATGCAGCTATCGCTGAAGGATATCTGAATCAATGTTATTATTGGGCGGCTACTTCTGCAAAGACATATCAAGCTGACGCTTTCATCGCTAAGAATTCAAACGGCATAAGTGTTGAAATAAAAGGCGTTACCGGTCGTTATTTAGGACGCCAAATACGTGCTGTCAGTGAATAATAAATATTTGTTTGTTATACCGAGACTATTTATATAAAACGAAATCCGCGAGAATTCAATTTCCCGCAGATTTTTATTTTTTAACTTTCAACTTTCAATTTTAAGACACACGTCCGTGTGACTCTACGGGATATTCTGCTGACTCTAAAATAATCCCTCATTCCTAACTCCTGATTCCTAATTTTTTCGTATCTTTGCTAAACCAACATATTAAATAAATTATATTTAAAAACAACTTATAACATATTGAATATGAAAACAGACATTGAAATAGCAAGAGAAACCTCTCTTAAAAAAATCGAGGATATTGCTAATAACATAGGTATACCTTCGGATGAAATTAATAATTATGGTAAATATATTGCCAAACTTCCGCTCTCTCTTATCGATGAAGAGAAGATAAAGAAAAGCAATCTTATCCTTGTTACGGCTATCACGCCTACAAAGGCTGGTATCGGTAAGACAACGGTTTCTATCGGACTCTCATTGGGTCTTAACAAAATTGGCAAGAAAGCGATCGTCGCGCTTCGTGAACCATCACTCGGTCCATGTTTCGGTATGAAAGGCGGTGCAGCTGGTGGTGGTTACTCGCAGGTTTTGCCTATGGAGAACATCAACCTCCACTTCACAGGCGACTTCCACGCAATAACATCAGCGCACAATATGATTACAGCGCTTTTAGACAACTACATCTATCATAACAGAAAGACAGGCCTTGCGCTTAAAGAAGTTAAATGGAAACGCGTGCTCGACGTCAATGACAGAAGTCTGCGTAACATTGTAACAGGTCTCGGTGGTTCCGCCAACGGACTTCCTGCGGAAAGCGGCTTCGACATCACTCCGGCATCAGAGATAATGGCGATCCTATGTCTCGCTACAGACCTTGACGACCTCAAACGTCGCATTGGTAATATTCTTTTAGGATATACATACGAAGACAAACCACTGACAGTTAACGACCTTGGTATAGCAGGTGCAATCACTGTGCTTTTGAAAGATGCCATACAACCTAACCTCGTACAGACAACAGAAAACACGGCGGCTATCGTCCATGGCGGTCCTTTTGCTAACATCGCGCACGGATGTAACTCTCTCCTCGCTACGAAAATGGCACTCAGCTACGGCGACTATGTAATCACAGAAGCCGGTTTCGGTGCTGACCTCGGAGCGGAGAAATTCTACGATATCAAATGTCGTAAGGCAGGACTTTCTCCAAAACTCACAGTCATTATCGCTACAGCTCAGAGCTTGAAACTTCACGGCGGTGTTCCGGAAGACAAAATCAAGGAACAGAACATTGAGGGATTGAAGAATGGTCTCCAGAATTTGGACAAACATATTGAGAACATAAGACGTTTCGGTCAGAATGTCATCGTGACATTCAACAGATTTGCGAGCGACACCGACGAAGAAATCGCATTAGTAGCGGAGCATTGCAGCGAGATAGGAGTGGGGTTCTGTATGAACAACGTCTTTGCTGAAGGTGGCAAAGGAGCTGAAGAACTTGCAAGACTCGTTGTAGATACAATAGAAAATTCACCATCAGAACCACTCAAGTTTATCTATGATAATGAAGATTCAGTACGCACAAAGATCGATAAGGTGACAAAGCAAATCTACGGTGCTAAAGACGTTGCATATTCTATTATTGCACTTAAGAAGATCAAGCAGATTGAGTCGTTGGGAATCTCACACTATCCAATCTGTATTGCCAAGACGCAATACTCGTTCTCGGCAGATCCTAAAGCCTACGGCGTCGCGAAAGACTTCGACCTTAACGTACGAGATATAATCATCAACAATGGAGCTGAGATGATTGTCGTCATCATGGGCGACATCATGCGAATGCCAGGCTTGCCTAAGGATCCTCATGCACGTAATATCGATATCGTCAACGGCAACATCGAAGGATTAAGTTAAGAGACACATATCGTAGAGACGTGACACATTACACCGATGAAAATTAAAGAGATGTAATTGGTGCGTCTTATGAGTTAACAATTTACAATTAACAATTAACAATTCCGGGAAAAGAGATTTTCTCGGAATTTTTTTATTATGTAGATTAGATTTGTTAATGTTGTTTTTTCAAGTGTATTTGAAAAAATACATAAAAACACCATAATTTTCTTTTTTATTTGAAATTTGTTTGTTATCTTTGCTGTTCAAATGTTGGAAAGATATGATAGAAGAAATAAGCAAATATAATTTTTGGAACGGTAATATTCCGGAATTAGGTTTCTTACGTGCTGAATACACGAACAAGATACATTCTTCATTAGGAAACAACCTTGTGAAGGTTTTGGTCGGACAACGTCGTGCAGGTAAAAGTTTTGTGTTAAGGCAATTAGCCAAGCAATTGCTTGATAGTGGTGTTCCTGCTCAGAATATTTTGTACATAAACACAGAATATCTTGAATTTAGTGGTTTGAAAACAGTTTCAGATTTACAATCCTTATATCAGGAGTATCGTGACAAATTACAACCAGATGGAAGAATATATTTGTTTTTGGATGAAATACAACAGGTGAAAGATTGGGAACGATTTGTTAATTCTCATTCACAAGATTTTGTGGAATCGAAGGAAATTTTTATTAGCGGTTCTAATTCGGATCTGTTATCGGGAGAATTGGCTTCTTTGCTTTCAGGACGTTATGTGGAATTTGAGATACTGCCATATAGTTTTAAAGAATATGTGGATATGCAAAACCTTGAAGCGAATAGAGAGAATTATATCCATTTTCTGCAGATGGGTATGTTGCCTGAATTGTTTCATCTGCAGACTGAAGAAGTGCGGAATCATTATGTATCTGCAATAAAGGATACGGTTATGTTGAGAGACATCGTACACAGATATAAGGTGAAAGATTCATTGTTGCTCGACGAGTTGTTTCGTTATATAGTAAACAATGCGGGCAGAATGTTTTCTGTATCAAATGTTGTTAATTATTTCAAGTCTTTAGGACGAAAAACAAATTACGAGACGCTGTCATCGTACATATCCTATCTGTGTAAAGCATTTCTTATACATCGTGCAGAACGTTATAATATTGCAGGCAAAGAACTTATATCAGGAAATTGTAAGTACTATAGCAATGATCTTGCATATTATAATTATTTGTATCGTGGCTTTTCGTATGGATTCGGAAATCTTTTGGAAAATGCCATATATTTGGATTTGCGACGTCAGGGTTGGCAGGTATATGTTGGAGTACAAGGACATTTGGAAGTAGATTTTGTTGCTATACGTGGTGACAGGAAATTGTATGTTCAAGTGTGTTGGCAAATGTCTGGTGATGAAAATACTGCCATGCGAGAGTACGCTCCTCTTTTGAATATCAAAGATCAGTATCGTAAAGTTATTATAAGTTTAGATGAGGTTAGATTTCCGAATAATGACGGCGTAGAACATCTGTTTCCATGGGAGATCGATAAAATATAGAAAGCGATGCTTTGGGCTAAAAGAAACACATATCGTAGAGACACATTACACCTATGAAAATTAAAGAAATGTAATTGGTGCGTCTCATGAGTTAACAATTTACAATTCCGGGGAAAGAGATTTTCTCGGAATTTTTTTATGGAATTAGATTTATGGAATACACCATGATTTTTGATATATTGTTGAGATTTTCAACTGTATTTGAAAAAAATGCGGAAAGTAATATGAATTTATTGTTGATTTGAAAATAATCTCTTATCTTTGTTGTTTAATTATAGTTGACACGTATCGTAAATTAACAATTAACAATTCCGGGGAAAGGGATTTTCCCGGAATTTTTTTATGTGTGTATTGGTAAGAAGAGGAGGATTGAGAAAAAAGGATATCACAACAAATAAGGATATGAGATTATTTGTTAAAAAATATTAACATTATTTGATTTATTTTGTATTTTTGCCGAGTTCTTTCGCACTTCATTTTCATGAATGATTGAGAACAGACATATTGAAAAAGGCGTTTATTGACGCTTTGGTTTTGACGTTCTGAAATCCTGGAAAAATTTCACAATTGTCTGTCAAAAACAAAGCAACGTAAATGCCCCGTTAGTTGTTTATACATACCATTTGTATATACATATTAGCGTGGGTTCTGCGTTGCTCGTTTCGACAGACATGGCAATATCCAGGAGCCACAGAACGTGAAGCGAGTGACAATGCAGGGCTTCACGCTTTTTTTATGTCAAAGATAATAATTTATTGCGGATTAAGAAGCCCATCGTTAAGGAGAAAATGAATGACTTTAGTATTCACAATAATAAAATATTTTGACATGGATAACAAGATTTTCATTCCAGAAGGAAGATTGGCAGAAGATGATGCCGCATTAAAAGCTAAACGTGAAGCTT
This sequence comes from Lentimicrobiaceae bacterium, assembly GCA_015061365.1. Taxonomy (GTDB): domain Bacteria; phylum Bacteroidota; class Bacteroidia; order Bacteroidales; family F082; genus Limimorpha. The sequence goes on from SUWS01000019.1 coordinate 33,135, forward strand.
TGAAGAAGAAATTGCTTGAAGGTGGTAAAATTACTCTCAAGAACAATGGTTCAGTAACTGATGATAAGGGTGCAGACTCTACTATCTGCATTCCAAAAGGTAAACTGGCAGAAGATGATGCCGCATTAAAAGCTAAGCGTGAAGCTTTGAAGAAGAAGTTGCTTGAAGGAGGTAAGATTACCCTCAAGAACAATGGCTCTGTAACTGATGATAAAGGTACAGATTCTACTATAAGCATACCAAAAGGGAAACTTGCAGTCAACCAATGGTATGAAAGAGATCCTGAGTTGTTAGAAATGGAAAAGATTGCGATGGCAAAGGCATTTCCTCATTTTACACTCGACAAACTTGATGACGGTCGTTTGTATTGGATCGGAGAGTTGACACCTGGTATTTATGAAACTAAGTTCAAAGAACGTCTTACATATACTGTAATGGCAGTATATAACAACAATCACCCTCAGCAAGTAATGGGTTCATCAGTGCGTGTTTATCCTGTTTTACCAGATGTTGATGATTTGATTAGAAAATGTGGATTTAGACCATTCCATCTTTTAAGAGATTCTTCTGATAATCTTTATTTGTGTACTAATGAGGCTGACAATGTGTCAACTGGAGTTACAGTGACAAGTGCGGCTTCTGTACTTGGATGGGCTGTAAAATGGCTCATGTCTTATGAACTAGTTCTTACAGGAGACCTTTCAAAAGAAACGTTTAACAGACATGGTGGTATTTAATTATGAGTAATAGATGTCAAATGGTGGTTTTCTCTAATAAGGCATACAATGCTATTATTAGAGAAAGCTTCGACAAAGATCCTGTTGAGACTGGCGGAATCTTATTAGGGCACATCCTTAATAATGGTGTGTGGATTGTAATGGAGGTCTTGCCTCCTGGCATTAAATGTATATTTGAAAGAGCGTATTTTGAATATGATGACGCTTTTGTAAACTATTTGGCACAATCCGTAGCCAATCAATACAAAATACCTCTTGAATTGCTTGGACTATGGCATAGACATCCAGGTTCAATGGATGTGTTCTCTTCAACAGACGATGGAACAAATACAACTTTTGCATTACAAAACCCTAGTGGTGTAATCTCTGGATTGGTTAATATTGACCCACAATTTAGATTGACCATGTATTACATGGAAAATCCAAGAAATGTAGTACGTCAATATCATCGTCCAAATTATGAACGCATAGATGTTGAGGTTGGTAATGACATTATTCCTGAAGAGTATTTTAAGTTAAAATATTATGATGGAGAAGGATGCGACCTCAACCCTTTTGTTGAACGTTCTCATACAAGAATGTCTCGAAGTGTGAGAACAGAAGGAACAAGGCATTGCACAGAGATTACTGATGTCACTGATACAACTCAAGAGAATCATAATAGAACGGATGCTAATAATGGAGAAATTCCATCATGGCTGAATGACTTGATTAGAATGTGGAATATTCTGAAAAGAAACAAGATTATTAGCCTGATAGTTTTGATTTTAATAATCTTATCTATATTTTCTTTCAAAACGGCAGTTGATAGGTGTAAGTCAGGGATTGAAACAGTAATCTCGTGGGTTAGTAATGATGATAAAAAAGAGCCTTGTATTTCAGAAAATGAGATTACGTTAAAGGTTGGAGATGATTTCACTTTAATTGCTAAAAATGTTACAAAAAAGCAAAAGGAAAAGATTAGTTGGAAATCATCTAAAGATCGTATTGCTACAATTGATGCAAATGGTAAAGTTATCGCACATAAAGAAGGTACTGCCAAAATAAAGCTCCACATCGGTGATAAGTTAATTGGCACATGTGATGTTAAAGTTGTTAAAAAAGAAGAACCTAATTTGCCAGACTATAAGTTGACTGCGACAGAACTTGAATTGAATGTTAATGATACAGTGATTCTTACATTAATAGGAGTTGAAGATGTTTCTGAAATCAAATGGAACTCGACTGATAAATCTGTTGCGACAGTTACTAACGGTGAAATTGTTTCAAAGAAAGCTGGTTGTGTCAAAATTAGTGCCACGCTATATGGAAAAGAGTATGTCTGTGATGTTACCGTTAAGGAGTTACAGGATGAAGATTCTGATGATGATATAATCATTAGAATCAAATCGTGGAATGATACAGGCAAAGGAGAAATCCTTTTAACAGACAAAAATTATTGGGTTCCAACCGATAAGCCATCTAATGTAGATAAAACTCTTATAACCTTTAGTTCTGAAAATACAGAGATTGCCACAGTAACAGACAAAGGACATGTTACACCAATAGCTATTGGTACAACTAAAATTATTGTTTCATATAATGGTAAAGAGCAAGACTCTTTATTATTGACAATTAAAGAAAAAAAATAATATGATTGATGCTAATAAATTCATGAAGGGAAAACGTCGTATCCCAACAGTGTGTTTTCCTAATAATATATCTAAAGAAGATTTACCTCTATGGGGATATTATCACGAAGAGAGTAATTACTATAATGTTATAGATACGAAGGAACCTTCTGCGGAAATGGGTGGCTCAAAGCCTATTTTATTAGGTCATTTCTACGCGGTTAAGCCTGAATATCCTAATGCAGAAGATAAACTTATTGGATATTATGAAGATGAAAAAGTAATCTTCAAAACATACGAGGATATTCTCTGTGAACTTACCCCAGTGGAATTGAAGATTGATATTTTCTCTCGTAATACAGGCATCCTTGAGTCTGATATCATGCTCAAAAAAGGTGCTATTATCATTGGCTGTGGTTCTGTAGGTAGTTTGGTTGCATTAGAGTTGGCTCGTGCTGGTGTGGGTCGATTCTTTTTAATTGATATGGATGTCATGGGTTATCATAATATCTGCCGTCATCAATGTGGTATGCAGGATGTTGGAAAATATAAGGTTCTTGCTGTAAAAGAACGTATTCTGCAAATCAATCCGAGTGCAGAGGTGATCACTTCAATAAAAATGATTCAAGAAGTCGCGTTAGATGTTATTGAACCTTTCTGCGGCCCTGATACAATTATTGTTGGTTGTGCAGATAATCGTGAGGGTGACTTGTACGCAGATTCAATGTTGGCAAAACCATACAAGATGCCATTCGTTTCTATCGGTTTCTGGGAAAGAGCATTTGCTGGTGAGATTTTCTATTGTCTGCCGGAAGGTATGCCTGCATACTCAGACTTTGTTGCAGCATTGGGTGACACATCAGGTCGTGTAAATGCGAACACTCATTTGTATATGGGTGAAGTTGGATCATTTGAGCCAGGTATATCTGCGGATATTAATTTCGTAACCACTGTTGGTGTTAAGATGATTCTTGATCTATTGAATAGAGACAACGAAAACTATACTCAGCGTCTAATTCATCACCTTTCTCAGTACACATTGATTTGTAATACCAATAATCCTAAGATTGGTGGCGAGATGGCAGAGATTTTCTCATATCCATTACAAGTGACAACAAGCATTGAAGTTGAATACGCAAATCCTGTTCAGTAAAATATGAATCAATACCATATTCGCATAGATGGAGAACAATCTGCCGATTCCTATACCTATCAGGAATTGGTGGATATGGGGTTATTTGAACTTGATGCAGAAAATTTAAGTGGTATAGAAGTTAAAAAAGCAACAAATAAAGTTTTTAAACCATTTGAATCATTTAGTTTTCCAGAGCGTCAATCTAACAAAAGTTCATATTATGTCGATGAATATGGACAGATACACAGAGGAGATGCGGCTTCAAGTAGTTCATCATCAACTTCACCGAGTTCCCCAAGTTCTTCTGGTTCTACAAATACGAGTTCAAGTGGCTTGTCATCTCCAACGCCGACTTCCTCAAGTTCAAATTCTACTTCAAGTAATGATGATTGGGATATATTTTGGAGAATCATTGGAACTATATTGGTTTTAGTGATCGGTATTCCAATTATTATTAATATTGGGGAAGGATTTTGGAGTTATGTTGTTTGTGCTGTGGGATATTTCATTCTTAAAAGTATTTGGGATTAATTTTGATTATTTATAAATTGTAATAAGTTATGGAATATAAATTTTATGTACAAATGGATGGGGAGACTTATGGACCCTATTCTGCAAAGGAAATTAAAAATCTTCAGTTGATGGATGATATTCTTGTTACTGAAGAAAGTATGAACGGAGAATGGTTGCCAGCTGGTCGTTTTGATTTTGACGATATGGTAACAAAGGAACTAAGTGTATTCGTACACGAAGATGGTACTTACGATTTACCTAGTTACAATACACATTCAAGTTCTTCTGAACCTCGACAACAACCTGCTCATCAACAGCCGTCATCTGTTACTGGAGGTGTCCCTGACGAAATAAAGAAATGGAATTGGGGAGCATTCTGCTTTAATTGGCTATGGGGCGTATTTAATGGCGTTTACTGGCCATTAGTTCTAATTATAGTTAATTTTATACCTTACGTAGGCTCGTTAATATCATTAGCTTGTTGCATCGTATTAGGTGTTAATGGAAGCGAATGGGCTTGGAAAGCAAAGTCATGGTCGAGTGTTGAAGAATTTAAAAGAGTGCAGCATAAGTGGGCAGTTGCTATTTTATGGGTACTTGGTATTTCATTTGGTTTGGGAATCTTGATAGGTTTAGCAGGCTAAAGTAAAATCATGAATAAAGATTATAAAATATCAAATGATGGAACCATCTTCGAGATTAAAGATGATGGTTCCATCTCTAAATTGGCTAAGATAAATGATAAAGGTCAAATTAGCACTTTGTCTGGAACTGTTATGACTGCTAATGGTGGCAGTAAAGGCGGATATTGGTTCTTTATTATTGTATTTGCTATAGCTATCGTTATATTAGCTGTATTATATTCGGAAACAAATAATGCATATCAATGGGCAAATTATGAACGCAACGAATACAGAGAAAAGTATGAAAATGCTTCATCTTCGATATCTTCTTTACGTAATGAAAATAACAGTTTAAAGCAAGAGCGTGACAAAGCTAAATCCGAATTATCTAATCTTAAAAGCAAAGTAAGTAATACTTATCCGTTGATAATTACAGATATTGAAATAGCCAATGTTTATAATGATGGAACTATACAAACAGATTATGGTTATATGATATATAGTTACAATACTATGTACTTAAAACCAAGAGTAAAATATACAGGTCTTACAACAGGAAGTAAAACATTCAAAATTAAATTATATGAACCAGATGGAAGTTTGAGTACTGGTTCATATTCTACATATTCATATTCTGATGATGCCTACATATATGAAGGTGAAAATACATGTAAATTCAGTGGCTGGGGTAATTCAAGCAGAGGTAAATGGCGAAGCGGTACCTATCGGATTGAGATATGGTATGATAATACTTGTTTGAAGTCGAAAACATTTACGATATATTAAAGAGACATTATTGATGGAATATTTTGAAGTAATGAAAGAGGATGCTATTCTTGGTCCTTTTGATATTGATGAGATTGCGGAATTCGTTCATTCAGGACTGATTCTGAAGCGTGACTATGCTTATAACATTGAATATCCTGATACTTTCAGAACTGTTGAATTTTTCTTGGATAAATACGGAAAGAAAGTCGTCGTTGAGCATAAAGGCAATTTATTCTCGCAGATTAAAGAGATAGGTCAAGAGTTGATACTTCCACCTACTATATTTACAAAGGAGCCATGGAAGAAAGATAAGCAGCTATTCATATTGTCGTTAGTTGGTCTCACCTTGTCAGGATTGATTGCAATTGCTCCGCTTCTCAATGCTTATATCCTCTTTTATTGCATAGCGTTATATTTCTCTGTTATCTGGGGATTGTTTTTTTATTATCTGTTCAAAACCGATCAGGTAAAATTGAAAACCACGGTATTGTTGTTTTTTGCGACTCAGATTTTAACAACTCTCATATTTTTTGTATTTGATATTGGGGCTATTAATCTATTTGAAGGACTATATGATACAGACAATGTGGTTGTATCATTAGTATCGTGTATTTTAGGGATTGGAGTCGTTGAGGAATTCGTAAAAGTATTGCCTATATTTTTAATCCTTTATTTTTCAAAAAATGTGATAAAACCACAAACAGCGGTCTTTTACGGACTGATGTCTGGTATTGCGTTCGGTGTTTATGAAGGTGTCAATTATCAACTTGGACCGAATTTTCAGATGTTATTGGAAAATGAAATTTCTGAGGCATACGTATTTTCGTACCTTTCAAATATTGCCCGTCTGACAAGTCTGCCGTTCCTTCATGCGATATGGTGTGGTATTGCTTCTTATTTTGCGGCTTTTGCATTTCTTTATCCGAGGTTTAGAATAGCTCTATATTCTTTGTCAATATTAGTGCCGGCGACAATTCATGGGCTATATGATTATTTATGCTTTAATGTGCCATTCGCATTAGCGACTGTGCCTGTTGTTGTTATTGGCGTTGTACTTCTTATGGTATATCTGAATATCAGATACGATTTTCATTCAAAGTTGGCTGATTGATAATAAAACCATCTTCGAGTCTCATTCGAGACAAATTCGAGACAAGTTCGGAAAAATTGTAATTAAAGATTTAATGGCAGAAACCTTAGTCTCTGGTTTTTCCCTCTGCCGCCTTGGATAAATTGTTAAAAAGTCTACAGACAACGGACAACAGTCATTGTTAATTGTACATTGTAAACTGTTAATTCTTAAGGCAGCCAAGAGGAATTATCTTGACACCATCTTCACGGGTATAGGCAAATTCACCGCCTGTCAATACAATGAGAAGATCCGGTTCTCGAAGAGGCATTTGTTTCTCGGTTTCATTTTTCTCACGGATTAATTTTTGTATCTCAAGCAAATGCTTTGCACCTTCATCAATGTCTCTGCTACCAAGTTTACATTCAATCAGTGCATATCGCTGGTCGTCAAGATGTAGAACTATGTCAGCTTCAAGTCCATACCTGTCATGGTAATAAGAGACTTTACCTCCCATAGATTGAGAATAGACCTTTAAGTCGCGAATACACATGCACTCAAAGACGAATCCAAATGTCTTCAAGTCTAATTCGAGAGTTTTAGGAGATGCGCCTATAGCTGCTACAGCAATGGATGGGTCTATAAAGCATCTTTTTTTACCTGATCTTATTGCAGATGCAGAACGAATGGCTGGACACCATGCATCAATATCTTCTAATACGAATAAACGTTTTAATGCGTCAACATACTCATCGAAAGTTGTCTGCGCTGTTGTTTCCATTTCTGCTTTTACATCTTCTAACATTGCGGACTTCTTTGCCAAAGTGCATAGATTTCGAGCATAAGAACGTAATATAAGTCTGGTTAACTCCGGGTTGCGTTGCACATTGTCAATATTCGAGATGTCTTCATTGCAAACCTTGTTTAAATAGTCTTTTGCTATAAGCAGTTTTGCTTTTTCACTTGTTACACTTAATGAATCAGGCCAACCACCTCTACAAGCTACCATAATCAGTTCTTCAATAGATAGTTTGGATGTAATGCCGTCAATGTCTATATCTTTATTATCAAACAACTCGAGAAAAGATATCTCACCTGAAGATTCTGTCGACTCATACAAACTCATTGGATACATTGTCATTGTGGAGATTCTGCCAGTTCCAGTATGCATCCTTCTTTCCTCTTCTGGAGTATCCTGTTCGTTCTTTTTCTTTATAATTGTAGAACCAGTAAGAATAAACTGACCTTTAAGTTTCCTCTGGTCAACAAGGGTTCTTACAGCATCCCATAATATTGGCGCATCTTGCCATTCATCAATAAGTCTTGGTGTTTCGCCTTTCAAAATAATAGATGGTTTTGTTCTGATTGTAGCCATATAGCCAGCTCGCTTATCTGGATCCTGCAACTTAATCACACTCTTGGCTTGTCGTTCTGCTGTTGTAGTCTTTCCGCACCATTTCGGTCCTTTGATTTGTACTGCTCCAAAAGCCTCTAATCTTAAGGATAGTTCCTCGTCTGCTATTCTTTTTAAATAATCCATATCAGAATTAATTTTTAAGTAGCGCAAAGATAGCAATTATTTTTTTACCATGCAATGTATCCTGTGTTTTTGTGGTTGATTACACTTTGTATTTGCTGTGGTTTACACTGTGTTTTTGTGGTAATGGAAATGTTGTGTTTGTATTCAATCTGTCAAAGATACAAAATTTAAACTCTTCACCACAACTTTTTTTAAAATATCACTTCTCATTACCAAAACTTAATTTATCTTTGTAAAAGAAAATATTAATAGTATGAAAGTAAAGAGAAACATTATCAAAATAAATGAGGAATTATGTAATGGATGTGGCTTATGTGCTAAGGGTTGTCACGAGGGTGCATTACAGATTATAGATGGTAAGGCTCGTCTTATCAGTGAATTATATTGCGACGGTCTCGGCGCTTGTATTGGCGACTGCCCGATGAACGCTATCTCTGTCGAGGAGAAAGAAGTGGAGGCTTACGATGAGATCGCTGTGATAAAAAGGATAATTCCTAAAGGTGCTAAAGTGTTGGAAGCTCATCTTCAACATCATAAAAATCACGGTGAGATGAATCTGCTTCAACAAGGAATACAATATCTTAAGGATAATGACATCACTGTGCCTGCTTTGACTCAACCTCAGCCTCAAAATGTAATTCCCGTATCTCAGATGTCGGCGTTTAAACCTATGTCGGTGTCAATAAACTGGCCTGTGCAGTTGCATCTCATCAATCCGCAGTCGGGTGTGTTCAATAATGCCGACCTCTTGTTGGTGGCAGACTGCGTGGCGTACGCTAATCCGAAATTATATTCTGAATTGTTGGTAGGGAAGAAGTTAGCGATAGCTTGTCCTAAGTTGGATGTCAACAAGGAATCGTACGTTAATAAATTGATACAGATGATTGATGATTCTAAAATCAATTCTCTGACGGTCGCTATCATGGAGGTGCCTTGTTGCGGAGGCTTGATAAGATTAGTTGAGATGGCGATGGAAAAGTCGCAACGTAAGATACAGATGAATAAAATCGTTGTCAAGATTAGAAATTGAGGATATTAAAAATCTGAGAATCTGAAAATTTGAAAATCTGAGAATAAAATCCGGGGAATGATGTTTTTTTTGATTGTATAAATAAAGGTTGTAATCTTACAACCATTTGTGTTACTTTTTGTATATTTGCATCGTTTGTTAATCAGTCTGTATGAAATATCTGAATGTAAAAAAAGCGTTGTCAGCGTGGCGTGATATACAGCCGTTGTCTGAAAAGGATAGAGAAAGACTTAGTCGGCGCTTTACCGTTGATTTTAACTACAATAGTAATCATATTGAAGGCAATACACTGACGTATGGTCAGACGGAGATTCTGCTTCTCTTTGGTAAAGTTATTGGAGAGGCTGATATTCATGATGTACAGGAGATGACGGCGAGCAACGTCGGTCTGCGAATGATGACGGAGGAGGCTAATTTAAAGGAAACTCCTTTGACACAGAACTTTATCAGAATATTGCACAAAACCTTGCTGCGAGAAGATTACATGGTGTACAGTAATCTTCCGACAGGTGTGCAGACGAGCTATGTGATACATGCAGGGCAATATAAAACACGACCAAATAGTGTTATCACGCGATATGGAGAACGATTTGAATATGCCTCGCCCGAAGAAACGCCTGGACTGATGTCAGACCTGGTAGATTGGTATAATAAAGCGGAACAAGAAGGTAAACTTTCGCCTGTGGAATTGGCTGCGTTGTTCCATTACAGATATATACGCATTCATCCATTTGAGGACGGTAATGGGCGCATCGCCAGATTGATGATGAATTATATTTTAACTCGTCATGATTATCCGATGGTCGTGGTACGTAGTCGTAAAAAGAGTGAGTATATAGAAGCTTTACATCAAGCTGATATTGATGTAGGACCAATTCCAAGTGATGGCGCTCATGCGGAAATAAAGGATATTCGTCCCTTTGTGAAGTATTTTAATAACCTTGTGGCAACAGAAATATACAACAATGTGCTCTTTGTTACTGAAAAAAATGAAAATGTCTGGTGGTATGATGGAGAGCGTATTGCATTCAGAACACCGAATTATACGAGGATATTAAATGCAATGCGTACTCAACCGACATTGACACTCGCAGATATGAGAGAAATAACAGGCGTCAGTGTAGCTGCGATACAAAAACTACTCGATCAACTGATTGTAAAGAAATATGTTGAACGTGGAGAAAATGGAAGCTGGAAAGTTTTTGTAACGCAATAGTTTTGTATGCTTTATATATGTAAACAACGTGCTTTGGCTATGTAATTAAATAAATCACAATATGGAAAATAAACCTAAAGGGGACTTCTATAAATTCCCCGTTTAAATGAACTTTAACAATGAAAATTAAAACTTTTGCGTGCTTTATGTTTTTTCTTGGAATCTTTTTATCTTTCTCTCAATCACATAGCTCGCTATGTTCTTTCGAGAAAAACAAAAATCTTCTCAAAGAAAAATTCATAAATCACCTGCAAAGCAATTTATAGAAATCCCCTAAAGTTTTGATGCTTGCTTTTAAGATACTTTATGATTCAATGTCTGTTTCTATATTCTGAAGGTGAAATGCCGGCGACTCGCTTGAAGTATTTTCCGAAGACCGACTGCGAAGGGAATTTCAGTTCGTCGCTGATTTGTTGTATCGACATTGTTGTTGAGAGCAGCATCGATTTTGCCTCAGAAATGACATACTCCTCGATGAGCCCGAGTGCCGTCTTGCCCGTATAATCTTTAATCACCTGCGAGAGATGCTTCGACGTTATACACATTTTGTCGGCGTAAAATGCAATCTCGCGTTCTTTTTTGTGATGTCTTTCCAAAAGCTCGGTAAACTTCGTAAATATCTCTTCCTGACGTGAGTTAGTGCATTTAACCTCATTGACTTCATGTTTCAGATGTGAATATCCGTAAAACATCGACAAGGTGAGATGTCGTGCCGACTCAATCTTAAATTCTTGTCGCGGTGAGGCTGCGATGTTTTGTAATAACTGAAAGAATTGTCCAAAAACGTTTTCCTCGTTTTCAATCTTCATTACCGGATTTTTCATGATGGAGGATTTTAGCGGAAGTATCTCGCCAGAGTTGGCGAAAAGACTGTCGGAGAATGATCTCGACATTAAGATGACTTTGCTTCTAAGATCTTCGGAGTGTCCTGCTGACTGGTATATTTGGTCGTTAAGAACTAACAGAACCGCAGGTGCTTCAATGTGATAGTCGCGCATATTTATTTTAAGGTCGGCTGAACCTTGTTCGTAAATGATAGCCATCGTCATGTCGATTCTGAAAGGCTCATTGTCTGACGACAGTTCTGCGCGCATCGTATGGCTGTTGTCGATGAGCAGGATGTCGT
>SUWS01000020.1 GCA_015061365.1 Lentimicrobiaceae bacterium
TCAACATATAGACTCCGTTTTCCATTGATGTCATATCCAATACGAATTCATCGGCATCGACATTCTGTTCGAAGACTTTCTGACCTACCATATTATATAAGGTAACATTCATCAATCCTTCTGCTTCGATATTCAGATATTCTCTTGCAGGATTTGGATATACGGCTGCGCCAATATTATTTTCTGCTATCGATGTTACATTGACCATGACGAAATCTGCTTCACCATCAGCTGTTGCCGCAGGCATCGACTCGCAACTTCCGTTATCGGCTGTAACCTGATAGTAATATGTACCGGCATCTACAGCATCGAAATATTGTGTTTCTGTTCCTGCCACTGTAGCCACTTTATCATAGTCATCGCCATCGGTGCTTCTGTAGATGATAAACTCTTCAGGTTCGCCTTTCTTCACCCAAGAAATCAAGGTGCCACTCTGTCCGTTCATGAATTTTTCTTCTGCTGTCAAATTTTCAGGAGCCTGGCAGTTTTCGCATGAGTTTTCTCCGTTGAAGATAGTGCCGTTCAAGCCTGTTGATGAACCTGAATAATCGTAGACGACTTCGTTTGACGAGTTCTTTAATTTGATCACTATCGATGTCAATGGAGCCATTGGTGCTGTCCATTTCACAGAGAACTCGCCTTCAGGAATCTGAATCGGCATACTGATAGGATTTGAGTTTGTTGTAGTAACTTCTTCAAATACCGAACCTTCTGATGTGAGGAACTGCAATGTAGCTCCGTTCCATCCTTGGAAACTTGTTGTTGTGCTGATGAGTTTCCATTCGCAAGTTGGTCCGTATATCAATGCCTCATCTTCGAAACGACCTTTGATGCCATCACATATTGCGTATGCTCTGTAGATATAGCAACCATATTGTGATACTTCGTCTTCGTAAGTAACGACAGAACCTGGTGTCACATTTGATTCTGAATAAATCTCAACGCCGTCTCTCATGATAACGACTTTTTCTATTGCTGTGAGTTCTGCACCTGATTCTGAAGTTTCAGGAACTTCTACAGTGATAGTACCTTTTTTAGAATATACGCTATTAGCACGTACTTCCATTTCTGGTTCATCAGGCATCAATTCGTAAGCATAGTCTGGAATCATATCGAAGATGGCGTTCTGTCCGTCATTGAATTGCATTGATTGTCCCCACACATTTGGATTCAAAGCATCGATGGCGAAGTTGCCGTTACCTGCGCCTGTCCATCCCCAGTTGAAGTGGAAATAACGGTTGTCGGTATAGCCGTCACAAACAAAAGCGTGACCGCCACTTGCTACGCTATGACCGGCATAGAATGCAGGGAAACCTTGATCGAAGTTAGCGATGAGCATATCTTCCCATTCTTTCTTGGTGAATGAATCTCTATATTCCAACTTCATCTTGTCGGTATATTTAAAATGAGAATACATTGCTTCAGGAACATCGCTTGAGAATGCGCCGCTACCATCCCAACCATATTGCATATCAATACTTACTCCACAATGGTACATCAAAATTGCGATTGCATGTTTTTGAGTCTGTGATGAACTGTTATAAAGTTGTATCGGCATGTTTTCCCAATCGTATTCTTCTCCGAAAGTAACTGATTGTTGCGGGAATCCTTCTGGTATGTACGAGTGTTCACCTACACCAGCATCTGGATAGTTCCAGAATTTCATCACCATAGCCATAGCGTCAGCTGCACATCCTACGTAAGCGCGACCGCCAGGACCTCCCGGCGCTGTTGGACAATACATATTATATGGACTGTCTTGATTCCATAACAAATTAATCAAAGGGTCGACAGATCTGTTGAGTGTCTTTTCTGTAACAACACCTTTGCTTCTGACAAGATTCCATTCCTCCATGATTTCCGCTTCGGCTTCCAGATCATTCTCAATAGCGAATGAGATAGCCTTTGTATAACGGTCTAAATAATAAGCCATATTTGAAGGGATGTTATTAAAATCCAATGCACCTTCGTCAGAGAAAGCCAAAATCGGTTTCGCTCTGTCATCTGCCGATACGATGTAGAAGCCTTTGTCGTCTATATTAAAAATGTATAGACTTGCTGTTCCTTTTTCGTCAGTCCATGTGCCAATGTGTTTCGTTGTCTGGAAATTTCTGAGTGTTTCCATATTTGCTCTAACGAACTTCTCACCTATCGACTGAGCTGTTTTCACGTCGACAGGTCCTGCTGATAATCGTCCTAATGAGAATAAAAAGACGAATGTTGTGAGTAATAATCTCTTCATTTTTTAATTAATTAGTTAATATTATTTTCTTTGTTATGATTTCATCTTCTGTCTTTATCTTGACGAAATAAACTCCGTCATTGTAATTAGACATATCTATTATACACTGATTTTCATCTGTCACAAATATCTCAACTTCCTGACCTACCATATTATAAACTCTAACCTCACTGATGTTATGTGCCGAAATATTGATCATTCCATCTGTAGGGTTAGGATAGATTGCGATGTTTTCATTTTTAGATTCTGCCTCTGTAATATCGAGAGTACAATCGTTGTTGAATGTCAGGAACACGCCAGCCTGCATCTCGCCTTCCGATTCATAGATAACATTTCCGTCTTTATCTTTTATCACAAAAGAGATTTCGTCGCAGGTATAATAAGGTTCTGCGTACCAACATTTGTTCCACACGAAAGTGAGGTCGCCGTTGAGTAATGGAACTGAGTCTATTGAAGAAGCTCCGTCTTCCAAAGCTACTTTCGCGATTCTTTCATCATCTTTGAATATTGAGATGCTTCCGCCTTTCCATCCGTCGCCGCCTTCATCAAAAAGCTCGAATGTCAAGTCGCATTTTTGTCCGACCAATATCGTCTCTTCTTTGAACTTACTGTGACCATATTGGTTATTGCACAAAACAGAATAATGATACAATCCCGGATTCTCGACATTATCGACGTATGTCATCTCCTGATTAGGTTCAACGTCTGTCAATGTTGCGATAGTGACGAAGTCGCGACGGATGAAGACTGTATCTAAAGACGTAAGTTCATTACCTTCTTTGTCGGTAGATGGGTTAGTCCAAGAAATTGTGACTTCGTTATGAGTTTCATTTTCCGCAAGCGTCAAGGCTGACACTGTATCTGGTATGTTATAATAATAGTCTTCTTCTGGATAGAAATTTATGATAGCCATATTCCATTGGTTGAAGGCGTATTTTGTAGTATTAAGAGCGCCGATAGCACAGAATGCGTCGTCGCGTCCGCTCCATCCCCAGTTGAAATGGAAGAAGTTGTTTTCGTCGTAGCCGTCACATACGAAAGCATGTCCGCCTAATCCGGAATCATCAGAACCAGAATAATACATCGGACGCAATTGGTCGAGTTCCATTTTAAGAGCTTCCGCCCACTCGTCATTATTGTAATACCACATATCCAACATGTCAGGATTGTTATATCCGAAATAAGTCGATACTGCATACGGCACATCTTCAGAATATGCGCCGCTGCCTTCAGGGCTATACATCATATCGACAGATATTCCGCAATGCCATTGCAAAAGCGCTATGTTATATATTTCTTCTTCGGTGCTCAACGAGTCCAAATCATCAGGCATCATATCGAAGTTATAGAATGTCTCGCCGAAGTTAGCGGTCTGCTCGTCATACATATAAGTCTGATCGTAACTCCAGTTGAAAGGTACATAACTATGGCTGCCGCTTCCTGTCGTAGGATAGCCCCAATAGTTCATCACTTGCGCCATCGCCGTCGCGACACAACCTGCGTAGACGTGATCGCCGTGACCTGCGGTATCTTCCGGACATAATGAGTTATAAGGATAATTCTGATTCCATGTTGTAGTCAACAAAGGACCTACGCCAGCGTTTCTGTTCTCAGTGATACGTCCGCTGCTTTCCACCATAGCCCATTCTTGTTTGATGTCGGATGTCACAGCAATATTATTTTCTCTCACAAAATCAATTTCATCAATATAAGAAGAAAGCGTAAAGTCAAAGCCAGGAGCCATTTTCTCCACATCGAAAGATCCCGAGGTAGAATAAGCCAAAACAGGTTTCACCTTCTCTTCGGCTGACACGACCACAAAACCTCCGCCATCGATGTTAAAGACGAATAACGAAGATTCTTCATCGCTCGATTTGAAAGTATGAGAAAGCGTCGATGAGACGACATTCCTCTCCAAACCGACGGAAGTGCTTTCTTTCATAAACATCTCCCCTATTCTCTTAGCTCGTTCCACACTCACACCTTGTGCGTAAACATTTGTAACAAGAGATATTACAAACAACAATGTTAATATGTAATCCTTTTTCATAACAAAAAAAATTTTCCGTAAAGATAAGATTTTTTTAAACTTGATAATCTGAAATTATGAGAATCTGAGATTTTTTTGCTGTAGAAATTTCACTAAAGATATATCACGTCTCAAAAACAATTTTCAACAATAAAAAAAGAGTTCCCAATTTTCTTGAGAACTCTCTTAACTTTTAGTCTTTCGACTTTAGCCTTTTATTATTTTCTTTTCTTGTCAGCTACTTGTTCTAATTGTTCGTCGTATTGTTTGCCTTTGAATAAAGCGTATGCCAAAGGTGATGCGATGAACAATGATGAGAATGTACCAGCTATCATACCGACTAACAATGCGAATACGAAGCCGCGGATTGTCTCACCACCGAAGATGAAGATTGCTAACAATACAACGATTGTTGTACCTGATGTATTGATTGTACGTAACAATGTGCTGTTGTTTGCGCTGTTGAAACGTTCTTTCCAGCCTTTCTTAGGGAAGAGGTTAACGTTTTCACGTACACGGTCGAAGATAACCACTGTGTTATTGATAGAATAACCGATGATGGTCAAAACAGCAGCGATGAATGATTGGTTAACTTCCATTGTGAATGGTAAGATATTGTTGAACAATGAATACATACCGATAACTAACAATGTGTCGTGAGCCAAACATACGATGCTTGATACACCATATTGCCATCTTCTGAAACGGATAGCGATGTAAACGAACATAACGACGAGTGAAATGATGACAGCGATGAATGCCTTACGTGTCACGTCGTCAGCTACTGTAGCACCAACTTTTTGTGAGCTCAAGATACCGAGCAACACGTTACTCTTGTCGGAATCTGTAGTGAATTGTTCGTATGTCATTTCTGTGTTATAGAGACCTTTAAGAGCATCATAGATAAGACCTTGGATTTCTTGGTCGACTTCTGGATGGTTGTCGTTGATCTTATAGTCTGTTGTTATCTTAACTTGACGGCTTGGTCCGTATGTCTTTACTTCAGGAACGTTTTCAAATTCTTCAACTTCAGCCAAAGCGTTACGTACTTCATTAACTGTTACGTCTTTATCGAAACGTACTACATAGTTACGTCCACCTTTGAAGTCGATACCGAGGTTCAAACCGCGAACTGCCAAAGAACCTACGCTGATTACGATGAATACGCCAGCGATGATAGCTGCTGTCTTACCGAATTTGATAAAGTCGAATGAAGTGTTCTTTAAGAAGTTACGTGTTGCGTTATTTGAGAAGTTGATGTTCTTGTCTTTCTTCAACCAGCCTTCGAATACCAAACGTGTGATGAACAATGATGTGAACAATGATGTTGCGATACCGATCATCAATGTTGTTGCGAAACCTTGGACAGGACCTGTACCGAATTGGAACAATACGAAAGCTGTCAAGAATGTTGTGATGTTACCGTCGAGGATAGCTGAATAAGCTGCTTTATAACCGTCGGCGATAGCTGTTCTTAAGCCTTTACCTGCGCGTAACTCTTCTTTGATACGTTCGAAGATGATGACGTTGGAGTCAACAGCCATACCGAGAGTAAGGACGATACCGGCGATACCAGGCAATGTCAATACTGTGCCGAATGATGCCAACACGCCGAACATGAAGAATATGTTGACTAACAAAGCTGTGTCAGCTGCGAAACCTGCCTTGCTGTAGAAGAACAACATATAGATGAGGACGAGGACGAAAGCGATGATGAATGACCAGAGACCTGAGTTGATAGCTTCCTGACCTAATGATGGACCTACGACGTTTTCTTCGAGGATTCTTGCTGGAGCAGGTAATTTACCAGCTTTCAAGATGTTTGCCAAGTCTTGTGCTTCTTCAACTGTCATGTCACCGCCAGAGATTGATGAGCGACCGCTTGGGATTTCGTCGTTAACTACAGGATATGAATATACGTAGTCGTCGAGAACGATAGCTACTTGTCTGCCGATGTTTTCACCTGTGAGGCGTTTCCATGCTTTAGCGCCTTCGCTGTTCATTTGGATTGTAACTTCAACGCGACCGTTTTGGTCATAGTCTTGACGAGCGTCAACGATGACTTCACCGCCGAGAGCAGCAGTGTTTTCGCGTGATGTCTTTAATGCTACTAAGTCGATGTATTCTGCGCCTGTTGTAGCGTCGACGTTAGGTTTTACGCACCATGCGAACTTGACGTTACGTGGGAATACGTTCTTGACTTGCTTGAGCATTCTGTTGATGTTAGCTGTATCTTTTACCAAAGCCATACCTACGCGTGCTGTCTGTGCAGGATATGTCTGACCCATTTCATTTTGGAAGTAAGAAGGTGTAAGATAGTTGTATATAGGGAAGTTGCTTCTCATTTCTTCCAATGCTTCTTCTTGAGCTTTCAATGAATCGTTAGCCAAGAGAGCTGGTTCGTCGTCAGATTTTGTTTCTTCCTTTTTATCTTCTGTCAAGCCTTCGTTTGCCTTGTTGATTTCAGCGAGACGGGCGTTAGCTTCATCGAAATATGTGTAGAGTTCTGTGAAGTTGTATGTCTCCCAGAATTCCAATTGTGCTGTACCTTGTAAAAGTTTACGTACGCGTTTAGGATCTTTGATACCTGGAAGCTCAACGAGGATACGACCTGAGTTTTCTAATTTCTGGATGTTTGGTTGAGCGACACCGAAACGGTCGATACGTGTTCTTAAGATCTGGTATGAACGGTCGATAGCGCTGTTTGTTTCTTCTTTGATAACGTCTAATACTTCAGCGTTTGTTGAGTTGACTGTTATGCCTTTGTCTTTGAATTCGAACAAGAAGATAGGAGCCAATTTGGCGTTAGGATCTAATTGTTGGAAAGCGTCGCCGAACAAGTCGACATAATCTCTTTGTGAGTTGAGATGTTGTTCGTTAGCTATTCTTAAAGCTTCGACGAATGTTGGGTCTGTGCTGTGACCTGAGAGGACGTTGATGATGTCTGGAACTGAGACTTCCATCATGACGTTCATACCGCCTTTGAGGTCGAGACCTAAGTTAATTTCCATTTCTTTTGCTTGACGATAAGTTTGTCCGAAGATTGGATAAACTTTCACGGTGCTCATTGAGTCTAAGTAATAGGTTTCTCTTGCACCTTGAATCGAATCTAATAAGTAATCGTAAGCGTTTTGATCACCTTTGGCAAGGACTTCTGCCATTTTCACTGCCTCTGTACTTGTAGCATATTCGGCTGCTTTTTTCTCGACGCGTCTTGTCACGTATGAGAATGACAATTGATACAATGAGAATACCGCCAAAACTACTGCTAAAAGTTTGATAACTCCTTTGTTTTGCATTGTAAATCTATTTTTTATAATTATTTAATTTTTAATTCTTTTGTTAGAACACATTTTTTGGGGTGCAAAAATACGATTTTTTTATTTCAGATACAAGTGTTTTTTATATAAAAACTGAAAATCTGAAAACTTGAAAATCTGAGAAAGGATGTGAGCAGCGAGCCATGAGCAATGAGCAGAAATCTCAAAATGCTCAAAGCTCGCAACTCGAAGCTCAAAGCACCTCTCAAGTTTTCAGTTTCTCAGTTTCTAAAAAAACTCGCTGCTCAAAGTTCTTCTCAGATATCTTCTGTACCAATCAGTGAAATCTGCGGTTTCTTTTTCTTTCCCACAAATTTCACTGATGTTCACTGATTTCTAAGTTTCTATGATTCTAAAAAACCGTTGACCGATGACGAATTCTAAAATTCCAAAATTCCAGAGTTCCAAAATTCTAAAATTCTAGAATTCTAAAGTTCTATTTAATCCACTTTCCTTCTTCAACTGTTAATTGTTCATTGTTAATAACAACTCCGCTGATTCTTAAAATTGACTTGGGATTATTCTTGGCATTAGATTTTACAACGATTACTTTTGTGAAATCTCCAACAATGTTTGTGTTTATTTTTTCTACATTAGAAGAAGTAATATTGGACCGGCCATTGTATCTTATAGTATTTATTGCCGCAGTTACAGCTTGTTCCTGCGTAACCTGATATTGCGCATTCACTATGCCACTTATTATCAGTAGACAAAATATTATCAGATTATTTTCATAAAGCTTTCCTTTCATATCTTAAAGTCAGACCCACACTATGATTTTTAGTTCCTCTCACATAAATACCACGCAAATCTGTATATTCAGCTGGGGCAAGACCAAGACTTCCGCTCAACATCAATGACAATCTGTTTTTTGAAGTGGATAT
This sequence comes from Lentimicrobiaceae bacterium, assembly GCA_015061365.1. Lineage (GTDB taxonomy): Bacteria > Bacteroidota > Bacteroidia > Bacteroidales > F082 > Limimorpha. The sequence goes on from SUWS01000020.1 coordinate 8,476, forward strand.
GATTTTGTATCCAATTCCGTATTCCAAACCATAATCAATATCTGCGTCGACGAGTTCACCTTCCTTGTCAAAATCGTATGAATAGCCAATAAGATCATCGTTAAGATAAAATTCGGTATGAGTATAGTCTTTAACCTGATAAGCCAAATAAGCACCTGCATTCAGGAAAAATCTCTTAAATTGCCATTCAAAGCAAAGAGGAATTGCAAGATAATGATAATCGAAATAAATGTCAGCATCAATGTCATACACAGCAATTGGAGTATCAACGTATCCTTGAGATAATAAACCGTCATAGCCATATCCGCTAAATATCTCATATCTATTAATTTTTCCTCGAGCTCCTTTTTGTTCATAATTAAAGTTCAGTATCACAGAATAACGTTCGTTAAAACAATAACGCAATCCAAGTCCTAATTTTGCTCCCGCCTTGAATCTATTTCCAGGGGCAAATACAACCACAGGTTGTAAGGGATTTGTTTCGTATGCCCATAGCACGTATTCATCGTATTCTTTATTATAATTATGACCTCTATCCGAATAAACGTTTGAAAACATAAGACCGCCTTGTGCCGAGACCCACAATTTGCCATTATCATTCTGTGCAAAAGAAATCATTGATAAAGCGCATAGGATAAATAATACAAATATTCTTTTCATAACTTACTCCTTCCCGTTATTAAGTTCTTCTATCTTCTGGCGGGTTCTATTTATTATTAATTTTCCTACATCAATGGGCAGAACCCATTTTCCCACGTCAGTAGTTTGGTATATTTCTTAAAAAACGTTCCCGATAAATGTCATTTACCGAGACACACGTTCTATGAACTTGTTTTTGCCTAATATTTGTATGTTATTTTCCATATTGTTTCCTTGCATTTTCCGTCCTGCAAAGTTTATAATTTTATTTCAAAAATCCAAACTTTTTTAAATATTTTTTAAAATAAATCGGGGGGGGTAAATCTTTGATTATTAAGCAATTGAATTTTTAAACTAAGGCTTTTGAACTAAAGTTCAAAGTTTATAGTTCATAGTTTAAAGTTCAAAGTTCAAGGTTCAAAGCTTTTTTCAGTTTCAAAAAAAAAGACGTATCAATCACATTATAGTTTATTTTCAATGGTGTGATTGACGCGTCTCTACGATAATTGTAAATTGTAAATTGTCAATTGTTCATTGTCAATTAATATTTCAGTCCGTGTGCCTCTACGAGAGAGACGTATTTCTCAATTCATAATTCATAATTCACAATTCACAATTCACAATTATTTTAATTATGCATTATGAATTATGCATTATGCATTAATATTTAATCCATTTCCATATCTCTTTCAGATTCGGTTTCTTGCCGTACATCAGGATTCCTGTTCTGTATATTTTTCCGGCAAGCCATGTTATCAAGATGAATGTCAGTATCAGTATTACGAGCGACACTACCACCTGCCAATATGGCACACCAAACGGTATTCTTATCATCATGGAGATAGGCGATGTGAATGGTATCATAGAAAGCCATATTCCTAAACTGCTGTCGGGATTGTTTACCATGGCGGTAGAACACACTATCGCTACTATCAAAGGCAACGACACTATGGTGCTGAACTGGTTGCTGTCGGTTTCGTTATCTACCATTCCTCCGATGGCGGCGAACATGGCGGCATATAACAGATAGCCGAAAACGAAGTAGAATAAGAAACTCCACAAGATCGCTCCGAAGTTGATGGATTGTACCATATTGACAGCCTCAAGCATGATGTCTTGTCCTTGTGTCGTCTCTGTCATCTGGCTTATCTGTTCCGTCATGACGGTTCCCGAAGGCGACATGATTTCTGGTCCTAAGATAAATCCGCTTGCAACAAAATATATCGCTACTGTCAGAACTATCCATAATAGGAATTGTGTCAATCCGACTAAGGCGATGCCTACTATCTTTCCCATCATGAGTTCGAAAGGCTTCACCGAACTGATGATGACTTCTATGATTCTGTTGGTCTTCTCTTCTATGACGCCGCGCAATACCTGATTGCTGAAGAGGAATACCGCGAAGTAGATTATTATAGCGAGCACCAATCCGATGATATATTCCAACTCGGCGTAACTCGTTTTCTCTCCGCTCTCCTCATCCATGCGTATCGTCGCGACGTTGATGTTGGTTTGTGTCGCTTTCACGACAGCGGGGTCGATGCCCGAGGCGATCAGTTTCTGATGTTCCACCACCTGCTTCATCTCTCTCTCGATATGACTTGTCAATGTCATCGGAATCTGCTTGTTGCTGTATAGCTTGGCGTTGACAGGGATATTCAATTCCGTAGCGGGAATATATAAGACAGCGTCGTATATTCCTTCAAAGACGAAATTCTTCAGACTGTCTATATTCTCGTTTTCACTCTGATATATAAAGGTGTTCGCATCGGTGTTTTCTATCCTGCCTTCGAACATCCCGCTTTCATCTAAAACGGCGATAGACTTCTTGCTTTCCATCTGCTCCGACTTTATCATCAGCAGAGACGGCGCTATCATCAAAGCGGCGAAAAACAAAGGTCCTAAAAACGTCAATATTAAGAAACTGCGCTTCTTAACACGAGTGAGATATTCTCTTTTTAATATTATGCTGAAATTATTCATGATTTTTATTAATTAACTTTGAACTTTGAACCTTGAACTTTGAACCTTGAACTTTGAACTTTAAACTTTGAACTACTATAAACTATTAACTATAAACTATTAACTTGATTAATAAAAATGTCGTTCATAGAAGGTAGCAGTTCTCTGTATGAAACGATGGTTCCTTTTTCTGAAAGATAATTAATTAAGATATTAGGATTTATATCTTTATCGGCGCTGACAATAAGTTCCAACTCACCGTTGTTATCAGTCTTTTCAGATTCTATATTAAATCCTTCAGGTAAAACTTGAGAATCTGAAAACTTGAAAATCTGAGAATTACTTTGTTCCTCTATTCTGAGTTTTATCTCGAACTTGTTGTCTTTAAAGTCTTGTTTGATCTGATAAACGCTGCCTTCCAAGACTTTCTGACCTTTGTTGATAAGCATGATGTTATCGCAGAGTTCTTCTACGGAAGCCATATTGTGAGTTGAGAAGATTATTGTCGCGCCCTTGTCTCTCAATTCCAATATTTCTTTTTTAAGTAAGTTGACGTTGATAGGGTCAAATCCGGAGAATGGTTCGTCGAAGATGAGCAGTTTAGGGTTATGAATAACAGTCACGATGAACTGTATTTTCTGTTGCATACCTTTACTGAGTTCCTCAACTTTTCTGTCCCACCAGCTCAGTATGTCGAATTTCTTGAACCATTGTTTTAGACGTTTCTCTGCATCCTTATAGCTTACGCCTTTGAGCTGTGCGAGATATATGGCTTGTTCGCCGACTTTCATTGTTTTGTAGAGTCCTCTTTCTTCCGGGAGATAGCCGATATGCGAGATGTGGTTTCGGTTAAGTTTCTCTCCGTCGAATATTATCTCACCTTCGTCGGGAGCTGTAATCTGGTTGAGCATTCTTATCAGAGTTGTCTTTCCCGCTCCGTTAGGACCGAGGAGTCCGTAAATGCTTTGTCGCGGCACTTTGATACTGATATTATTCAGAGCTTTGTAATTACCGTATGTCTTGCTGACGTTATTAATCTCTATGAAACTTTGCATGATTTATTAGTTTAGAGTTTAGAGTTAATAGTTCATAGTTCATAGCAGTTCAAAAGTTGAAAGTTATTCGGCATAAAAGTTTATTGGAAATTTCTAACTAAAATACTTTCAACTATAAACAATAAAACTACTTTTAACTATAAACTATTAACTATAAACTTTATTACATTAACTGAAGAACTTCTTGAATCTCTTGAACGGGCCTTTGTCGTTATCGGAGTTAGGATTCATGTTTTCGCTGTCTAACAACGACTTCATGATTTTCTCTTCTTCTTTGTTGAGATGTTGAGGTGTCCATACGTTGACGTTAACGAGCAGGTCGCCTCTGCCGTATCCGTTGAGTTCCGGCAGACCTTTGTTTCTTAGTTTAATGACTTCTCCGCTTTGTGTTCCTGCAGGTATTTTCACTTCTGTTGTTCCGTCGATGACTGGCACTTCTACTGTAGCTCCGAGTGCTGCTTGCGGGAAGCTGATGAAGAGGTTATATATGAGGTCGTTGCCGTCGCGTTCAAGGTTTTTGTCTTTTTCTTCTTCTATTAATATTATAAGGTCACCTGCTATGCCGTTTCTTGCACCGGCGTTACCTTTACCTCTTACCGAGAGTTGCATTCCTTCGGCGACGCCAGCCGGGATATTGAGTTCAATGATTTCCTCGCTCTTTACGATGCCGTTACCTTGGCATTCAGGACATTTGTTCTTTATTATCTTACCTTCGCCGCCGCAGTTAGGACAAGTGGTCACTGTCTGCATCTGACCGAAGATAGAGTTCTGTATCTTCACTGTCTGACCTCTGCCGTTACATGTAGGGCAGGTCTCGAAACTATTGTCTTTAGCTCCGCTTCCTCCGCAATGCTGACAAGGAACGAATTTATTTACTTTTACTTTTTTCTTGACGCCTTCGTTTATCTCGCTGAGATTTAGTTTCACGCGCAAGCGCAGGTTGCTGCCTCTGTTGACGTGACGTTGAGCCTGACGGCCTCCGCCGCCGAATCCGCTGCTGAAGCTGAAACCTCCGCCACCGCCGCCGAAGAGGTCGCTGAAGATGTCGCCGAAATGACTGAAGATGTCATCCATTCCGCTGAAGCCTTGTTGACCATTCAATCCCGCATGACCGAACTGGTCGTAACGAGAACGTTTGTCAGGGTTGCTCAGCACTTCGTATGCTTCGGCAGCTTCTTTAAATTTCTCTTCCGCATCCTTGTCGTCCGGGTTTTTGTCAGGGTGATATTTTATAGCCATCTTACGATAGGCTTTCTTTATCTCATCACTGGTAGCGTTTTTAGGCACTTCCAATACTTCGTAGTAATCCCTTTTCTCCATTGTTTTTTTGTTTTAAAAATCAACCACCTACAACGACACGCGCATAACGTATGACTTTGCCGTTAAGCTTATAACCTTTTTGAATTACGTCTAACACTTTACCTTTTTGCGACTCGTCAGTGACAGGAACATTTGTCAGTGCTTCGTGTTCATCGGTATCGAATGTGACGTCTTTAGCATTTATTTCTTCCAAACCTTTCTGTTCCAAAGTGCGTTTGAATTTATTATAGATCAGCAATACGCCTTCGTAGTTAGCATCGGTTTCTTTATTTTCCATTGTCTGAAGCGCACGTTCAAAATCATCAAGTATTGGAAGCAGGTCGACCATTATACTTTCTGAAGCAGTCTTCGACAATTCGATTTTTTCTTTGGCTGTACGTTTGCGGTAGTTGTCGAACTCTGAGAAAAGACGTAAATATTTATCGTTCAGTTCGTCGTATTTCTCTGTCAGTTCTTCGATTTGTTTGTCGTTTTTGTTTCTCTTGTTTCTTCTGCCTTTCGGTTCTTCTTCATGAACTGCATTCTGTTTGTTAACGTTCTCTTGATTCTCGTTGACGTTAGCATTTTCTTTCATATTCTCTTCCATGGATATATAATATTAATATTTATTAACTAAGTGAAACTTTTTTTCGCTTAACAAATTATTTGCCACGAATAGCTATACGACGACATTTGACAAAATGTCACATTACAACTATTTCATCTAACAAATATCGAAGGCTCGGTCTATAATAAACAAAACCCCAAAACAGGATATTTTGAGGTTTTGAGTCAATTTTTAGCAGCGAGATTATCCGTATAATTTTACAGATAGCTCTTGAGGATTTTACTTCTACTTGTGTGTTTCAAGCGTCTGATGGCTTTTTCTTTAATCTGTCTTACGCGTTCGCGGGTAAGGTCGAACTTCTCGCCTATTTCTTCCAATGTCATCGGATGGCTTCCGTTCAGACCGAAATAGAGACGGACGACATCAGCTTCGCGAGGTGTGAGTGTTGAAATGGCACGGTCGATTTCTTTTCTTAATGATTCATAGAGGAGCTCAGTCTCTGGTGTCACCACTTCGTCGCTTTTCAAGACGTCGTACATATTATTATCTTCGTCTTGAACGAGAGGAGCGTCCATTGATACGTGACGGCCTGCGTTTTTCATTGATTCTTTAACCTCAGCCTCGGTGATGTCGAGTGCCTCAGCGATTTCCTCCGCATTAGGTTCGCGTTCAAACTCCTGTTCCAACTTGGCGTATGTCTTGTTGATTTTATTGATAGAGCCGATCTTGTTGAGTGGTAGACGGACTATACGCGATTGTTCTGCCAAAGCTTGGAGGATGGATTGACGGATCCACCATACGGCGTAAGAGATAAATTTGAAGCCTCTGGTCTCGTCAAAACGTTGTGCCGCCTTGATAAGACCTAAATTACCTTCATTAATAAGGTCAGGAAGACTCAGCCCTTGATTCTGATATTGCTTCGAAACGGAAACGACGAAACGGAGGTTGGCTTTTGTAAGTTTCTCGAGAGCTATCTTATCGCCCTGTCTGATTCTCTGCGCCAATTCTACCTCTTCCTCTGCTGTGATAAGTTCTACTTTTCCGATTTCTTGCAAATACTTGTCAAGAGACGCTGTCTCTCTGTTGGTAACCTGCTTGGTAATTTTTAACTGCCTCATTTATTATAATTTTAAAATTTGAAAACTTGAAAACTTGAAAACTTGAAAACCTGAGAATAGTTTTCAGATTCTCAGATTTTCAGATTCTCAGATCTTATTTCTTTTCTGGTTTTCCTTTTCTGTTATCGTGACTTTTATTGTCGTTATGACCTTTTTTGTCGTTACGAGGACGTTCTGGTCTTTCTACGTAACCTTCTGGTTTAGGCAACAAGGCTTTTCTTGAAAGACGTAATTTGCCTGTCTTTTGTTCTATTTCGATAAGTTTAACATCTATCTGGTCGCCTTCTTTGAGGATGCCGTCCAAGTTTTCGAGACGTTTCCAATCTACTTCAGAGATGTGCAATAATCCGTCCTTACCTGGTAATATCTCTACGAATGCGCCGAATGCCATTATAGATCTCACTGTACCTCTGTATATTTCGCCTACTTCAGGAACTGCCACAATAGCACGTACTTTAGCTTTGGCTGCTTCGAGGTCTTCCTTATTTGTTGAAGCGATTTCTACTACACCGCAATTTTCTTCTTCGGTGATGACGATAACAGTATTAGTTACTTTCTGTATTTCTTGAACGACTTTACCGCCAGGTCCTATAACTGCACCGATACTGTCTTTAGGTATGCAGACTTTCTCGATACGTGGCACACTTTCTTTGTAGTCAGCTCTTGGTTCTGTGATGGTCTTGGCCATCTCTCCGAGTATATGCATACGTCCTGCTCTTGCTTGTTCGAGAGCTTCTGTAAGTACTTCGTATGAAAGACCGTCAACTTTAATGTCCATCTGACAAGCTGTGATACCGTCTTTTGTACCTGTGACTTTGAAGTCCATGTCACCGAGGTGGTCTTCGTCACCGAGGATGTCTGACAAGACTGCATATTTTCCGGTTTCGTTATCTGTGATGAGTCCCATTGCGATACCTGCTACAGGTTTTTTCATCTTGACGCCGGCATCCATGAGTGCGAGTGTACCGCCACATACTGATGCCATTGAAGAAGAACCGTTAGATTCTAAGATGTCAGAGACGACACGTATTGTATAAGGATTCTCGTCTTCGCCAGGAATCATTGATTTGAGAGCTCTTTCGGCGAGATTGCCGTGACCTATCTCACGACGGCTGACTCCGCGGCTTGGTTTGCATTCGCCTGTTGCGAAGCTTGGGAAGTTGTAGTGTAACATGAAGTTTGATGTTCCTGTCACTACCGCACCGTCAATTGTCTGTTCGTCTAATTTTGTTCCTAATGTAACAGTGACAAGAGCTTGAGTTTCACCACGTGTGAATATAGCTGAGCCATGTGTTGAAGGAAGTACATCGACTTCTGTCCAGATTGGACGTATCTGGTCTAACTTACGACCATCTAATCTCTTTCTCTCTATGAGGATAGCGTCACGGACGGCTTTGCGTTGAATATCGTGGAAATAACGTTTTGCCATTGAGCCTTTTTCTTCTAACTCTTCCTCGCTGAAGTTCTCGAGATATGATTCTAAGATAGCTTCGAAATTCTCTTCACGTTCATGTTTGTTGGCGTTGCCTGTAAGAGCGAAGTCGTAACATGGTTTGTAAAGTTTCTCCATCATGTCAGCTCTGAGTTCTTCGTCGTTGACTTCATGGCAATATTCACGTTTTGTCTGTGCTTTCTCTACTTTTGAAGCGAGTTCTATCTGAGCTTGGCAGTGAACTCTGATAGCTTCGTGAGCCGCTTTCAAAGCGTTAAGCATAACCTCTTCTGAGACTTCTTTTGATTCGCCTTCAACCATGCAGATGTCTTTCATCGAAGCTGCCACCATAAGTTCGAGGTCAGCGTCTTTAAGAGCTTCTTCTTTAGGGTTGATGACGTATTCACCGTTGATATAAGCCACACGTACTTCAGAGATTGGACCGTGGAATGGTATATCCGACACTGCTATAGCTGCTGATGCTGCGAGTGCTGCGTATGCGTCTGGCAAGACGCCTGTTTCTCCTGAAAGTAGTGTTATCTGCACTTGTGTCTCTGCGTGATAATCGTCTGGGAATAATGGTCTCAATGCTCTGTCGACGAGACGTGAGATCAGGATTTCATAGTCTGATGGTTTTCCTTCGCGTTTGAAGAAGCCGCCTGGGAACTTACCTGTTGCGGCATATTTTTCTTTGTAGTCAACTGAAAGTGGTAAAAAGTCGACATCATCTTTTGCGTCTTTTGCTGTAACGACTGTTGCTAACAATACTGTTTTACCGCATGTTACCACTGCTGCTCCGTCTGCTTGTTTTGCCAAACGACCAGTCTCTATAATGATAGTTTCGTCGCCGAGCTGTATGGTTTGTTTAATTCCTTCTGGACCCATTTTCGTTTCTTTTTAGTAAATATATTAATAGGTGTTTGGTGTCAAATATAATATACGCAAAAAAAAGGCAATCTTAAATTGCCTTTTTTTTGCTATCACGCACGTCGCGCTATTATTTTCTAATACCTAATTCTTTGATGATAGTACGATATCTTTCAATATCTTTACGTTTTAAGTAATCGAGGAGTCTTCTTCTCTTACCTACAAGACCGACCAATGAACGCATTGTTGCAACGTCTTTATTGTTTTGTTTCATGTGTTCAGTCAAATGTTTAATTCTGAATGTGAACAATGCAATTTGTCCTTCTGCTGAACCTGTGTCTTGTGCATTTTTGCCGTATGCACTGAAAAATTCTGATTTCTTTTCTGCAGTTAAATACATATCTTTTCTTTTTATCTTCTTTCTTTTTCGGACTGCAAAGATACTATTTTTTTTGTTAGAAAAAACTTTTTTTAATATTTTTTTAATAAGAATAGTATCTATATCTAATTATTTGATATTTAACAAAATAAAAAATTATCTTTAAACCTTAAGTCTTCAAACTAAAAAAAAACACGAATCAATAGCAAAGCAATTTATAGAAATCACCTTTAAAGTAAGATATTGGGTATGTCATCATTATCGCTGATAATAATTTTATCTTCTTCAGATATTGATCCAGAATCGTCTTTTGCTTCCTCTAAAGACTGTGCCTCATCGTCATTCAATATTACTTTCTTGCCAAAGAATGAGAAATATATCAGTTTTATATAAAACATCCTGAATTTTTCAGATTTCTCTAAAAGAGGTACAAGCACCGACGTGAATATTATAGTAAAGAAAATCACGGAGAAAACTATGTTACTTACTCTTTCGCAACCGGCAAGTCCCGACTGTGAAATCATGGTAGCGAGTACTGCCGCAGCGAGTCCTCTCGGTATCATCATCGACAGGAAAGCTCTGTCCTTGTTGTTAATGCCCTTTATTTCTGATGGAAGTGAAATCCTTACAACAATTATTCTTAATAATATCATCAAGAATGAAATGCCTAAACCGATTAACAATGAGATAAAGCTATCGAATTTGATTGAGATTCCTACGTATACGAAGAAAAATGTCTTCATTAAAAACACCAACTCGCTGAACAAGGTCTTTTCTGTAGGATTGAGAAGTGTTGGGCGTCTGTCGAAGAATTTTCTCAGCCATCTTTTGTAAATGGCGTCCATATTCGCCAATCCTATTCCGAACGCCAAGGCGGAGATAATGCCGCTGTAACCTAACAACTCATTGATACCGTATATTATGAAAACAAATGCCGGAGTTGTAAATATAGAGTTATCAATTGTCCTGACCTTATCTAAAACCATCGACCAGAATATCGAGCCGATGAATCCGATTAACGACGCTAATAAGAACGAAGAGAAGACCTGACCGAATATTATTCCGACCCTGAACTCTCCGTATTTGTACGACTCGAAGATAGCTAAGGCTACTACGATACATAAGATTGCGCTGAACGCCGACTCTAATATCAATATCGTCTTACTTTTCTCACCAATGCTGATTTGCTTCACCAATGGAATCGCGACCGCCGACGATGATCCTCCTAATGCGGCTCCCAACATGAAACTGATACCAGGATTCATGCCTAAGATAAGCCATCCGAGAAGACCGATAGAGACAAATGTCACAAGGAAATTTACGATGGTTAACGAGATAGTGTTTTTGATAGATTCAGCTAATGTCTTGAAAGACAACTCCGTTCCGCTTTCAAATAGAAGGATTACAAGTGTGAGCTGACCGAAGATATTGCCCATGGAACTTAATTTATCGGCATCGACAATTTTAAAAAGTGGACCGATAACAATACCTATGAGCATGAGCATAAGAACGTCTGGAATTCTTTTCTTGCTGAAGATTTCTGCGAACCAGTGCGCCGCAAAAATCAATGTCCCTAATGTCAATATAAGTAATGCTGGTTCCATGGATATTTTTTTTGCAAAGATAAAAAAAAAGACAACAGTCAACAGATAACAGACAACGGATTTTTTTTAGCGATACACTTTGAACTTTGAACTTTGAACCTTGAACTTTGAACTTTGAACTTTGAACCTTGAACTTTGAACTTTGAACTTTGAACTTTGAACCTTGAACTTTGAACTTTGAACCTTGAACTTTGAACTTTGAACCTTGAACTTTGAACTTTGAACCTTGAACTTTGAACCTTGAACTTTGAACTTTGAACCTTGAACTTTGAACTTTGAACTTTGAACTTTAAACTACTATAAACTATAAACTATGAACTATAAACTCTAAAAATCAGGTTTTCTGTTTCTTTTTCTTAGCTGCTGGAAACAACACATTATTTAATATAAGTCGATAGCCTGGAGAATTAGGATACATATCCAATTCCGTCGGCGGGTCGCCTACGAGATGCTGGTAATCTTCCGGATCGTGACCTCCGTAGAAAGTAAAGAATCCGTTGCCGAAGTTACCGTGAATGTACCTATCTTCTCCAAGTGCGGCGTTATCACCTAATACTACTATACTCGGTTTCACATATCTCTTGTCGAAAGCGGTAGTTTGTCCCATGAATCCTTTTATCAGTTTTTCATGCGATTGTGTCAGCATGGTCGGGACGGGATCCCATTTCGCAGAGAAGTCGAACAACAAGAAATAGTCGTTATTCTCTTTTACAGATTTCGAGCGGTTTTGCGTCACGTCAATATTTGAGACTTCATATTCCTGAGGATTTGTAGAGATAGTGAAATCGGTGAAGGCGAAGCAGTTGTCGTAATTTAATTTTTCATTAGCGTTGGGAGTCATGCCGTCGCCATCGAACATGATGTCACAGATATCGATTCCGTCGGCGGCGAGAGCGATGTCAAAACTGTCGGGAGCCGAACACATCGAGAAGAGATAACCTCCACCGGCGACGAAGTCTCTGATTTTCTTCACCACTGCAAGTTTCAGCTGCGACACCTTATTATATCCGTGACGTAGCGCCGTTTCTTCCTGTTTCTCGACATCTTCCTGATACCAAGGGTAATTGCGATAACGAGCCCAGAACTTTCCAAATTGTCCTGTAAAATCCTCGTGATGCATGTGAAGCCAGTCGTAGGTCGGAAGCACGCCTTCCATCACCTCATCATCATAAATGATGTCGTAAGGAATCTCAGCGTATGTGAGAGCTAATGTCACAGCGTCGTCCCAAGGGAGAATCGTCTTCGGCGCATAGACCGCGAGACGAGGTACTTTCTGAAGTTTCATCTCGTCCATATTGACGTTAGGGTCAGCAATTTCAGCGAGGATGCCTTCTGCCTGGACATCAGCGATGACTTGAAAAGAGACGTTGCGAAGCTTGCATTCTCTTTCAAACATATCATGATAGGGAATGAGGTAAGAGCCGCCTTTATAATTGAGAAGCCAGCTTATCTCCACCTCGCGTTCTAAAACCCAATAAGCCACGCCGTAAGCCTTCAGATGGTTCGTCTGAGTTTCATCCATCGGAATAAGGATGTAAGCGGCGTTCAGTTTAACACTTGATAATAAAAGCAATAATAATATTAAAAGGTATCTTTTCATCATCTAACGATTTATCGCAAAGATAAAAAAATAAAATATTAATTAATGGTATATATTGAATTTAATTTTATATTTTTGCGTTTATAAAAACACTGTTTTAGTGCAATATTACTAATAACAAAAATATTGTTTTAGTGTAATTTTTATAATTATAAAAATATTATTTTAGTGCTATTACAACATGAGACGAAAGATTTATAATAAGTTAAAAGAATGGAAGCAGAATAATGCGAGGAAGGAGGCGCTGCTTATAGACGGGGCAAGACGAGTCGGAAAAAGCTATATAGTAGAGGAGTTTGCAAAAATAAAATATTAATTAATGGTATATATTGAATTTAATTTTATATTTTTGCGTTCAAGAAAAAATCAATTCAATCATAAATTATATCATGGAAAATACAGAAAATTTGAAGAAGACCGTTTTCAACGAGATGCATCGTGAAATGGGTGCTAAGATGGTTCCTTTCGCAGGTTTTGACATGCCTGTTCAATTTGAAGGCGTTAACATTGAACACGAAACAGTTCGTAAAGGTGTTGGTGTTTTCGACGTTTCTCACATGGGCGAATTCCGCGCTAAAGGACCTAAGGCTTTCGCTTTCGTACAACGCTGCACAACAAATGACGTGGCAGCTTTGACCGACGGCAAAGTTCAATACACATGTCTCCCTAACGGCAAAGGCGGTATCGTCGACGATATGTTAGTCTACCGCGTAGCAGCTGACGAATACTTCATGGTTCCTAACGCAGCTAACATCGACAAAGACTGGGCATGGATGGCAGCAATAGCACAAGAAATGGGAATGGAACTCGGCGTTGAATTTATCAACGAAAGCGACCAATGGTCACAACTCGCAGTTCAAGGTCCTTTGGCATTGAAAGCTATGCAGAAACTTACTGCAACAACTGTCGAAGATATGGAATACTACACATTCAAGATTTTAGAATTCGCTGGTGTAAAAGACATTATCTTCTCAACAACAGGTTATACTGGCTCAGGCGGCTGCGAAATCTATATGCCAAACGACAAGGCTGTTGAAATCTACAAGAAAGTCTTGGAAGCTGGCGCTGAATTCGGCATCAAACCTGCTGGCCTCGGCTCACGCGACACATTACGTCTCGAAATGGGATTCTGCTTGTATGGCAACGACATCTGCGATACAACTTCTCCAATTGAAGCTGGCTTGGCATGGATCACAAAATTCGTCGACGGCAACGACTTCGTCGATCGTGAATATAACGAAAAACAAAAGGCTGAAGGCGTCACACGTCAGTTACGCGCTTTCGAAATCACAGGCAAAGGTATCGCTCGTCACGGCTACGAAATCTGCGACGCTGAAGGTAACGTAATCGGCGAAGTTACTTCAGGTACAATGGGACCTTCTGTGAAAAAAGCTATCGGTATGGGTTATGTCGCTAAGGCACACTGCAAATTCGGCAACGAAATCTTCATCAAAGTAAGAGAAAAACTCATCCCTGCAACAATAGTAAAACTTCCTTTCTATAAAGGCGAATGATAAAAAAGGGCTTTCGCCCTTTTTTTATGTCAACAGACAACGGACAACAGACAACAGACTTTGTCCACAATTTTTTAAGACAACAGTCATAGACTTTGTTATATATATATTGATTTTTCAGAATATTGGAAGAAACCTGTTGTCCGTTGACTGTTGTCCGTTGACTTTATGAAAATAAACATTATGTCCCGAAAACTGTTCATCATATCGTTGATTTTGTTTGTTGGTTTGTTCTCCTGTGTTAAGGTAGAACATGATAGCGAACATTTTGATGCTGCCATGATTTCATACGACAGCGGTTTTTACTATCATTCCAACGGCATAATTGACGAAGCCTTGCCTTATTACTTTGAAACCGCCAATCTTTTGGAAGTCCTGCCCGAAGATATGAGCCACAAGGACATGAACCTTACAGCACGAGCTTATCATCAGATGGGAATGATTCTGAGTCGTTATTTTCAACATCGTCAAAGCATAGATGCATACAAACAGGCTTACTATTATGAAAATATAATTCAGGATACAATATGGTTGAATCGTACGAGATTACAATTGGCAAGTGAGTTTAACGTCATGAAAGAGGTCGACACATCTGAATATTATCTGAATCAGATGACTTATGTGGATCCTGGATATGAGATGGAGGTGACTAGATTGAGAGCTAAGTATTGCTATGATAGGAAAGATTATGAGGAGGCGTTCAGGATAAATAAGGAGATTATATCCGAGAAACATCGAGCCGGGATACCAACTAATAGCGACTCCATAGGTTTGGGTATATTGATGTATCATAGTCCGTATAAGCTTCAGTCCAAACCATATCTGCAAAAGGTTTTCTCCATGTATGACGATAGCGTTACGGTTGAATTCTGTGCCATTGTCGCGCTCTTGGCAGAAATTTATAAGTTGGAGGGAAATGCAGACAGTCTCGCAATATGCAGTAAATTCTTCGGGGATTATGCTAAGGTGGACTCTGAAGTTCAGTCGAAAGGAATGAAGTTGGACTTTACATACGATGATTTTGTCGCGAAACGCAATGAACGTCTGAATAATCTGCTTGAGGAGAAAAACAACCGCAGGAAAACTATGCTAATATCTGTTATAGTTGCATCTGTTGTATTGCTTTCTTCTATTATAATTGTTAAGATCAAGAGAACCAAGAAGGGAAACCCTGATAATAATACTGAGGAGTTGATCCGCGCTTTCGGACAGTCTGCTATAATTCAGGAAATAAGAACAAGACTGCAGTCGGTGGGAATCACGAAGATTACCACCAAGAACATAGAAGAGTTCAGCGATATGGCGTTGAGCAATTCGGAAATGCATACGTTGCGAGACGCTGCCGATGCCGCCATGAACGGATTCATGTCGAGACTCATGAATCAATATCCGAAACTGACTTCAGCCGATGTCGCATGCTGTTGTCTTGTGTTGTCGGGCTTCAGCAACGCGGAGATGGCGGTACTCTTCGGAGTTAAATACAATGCCCTGAACGCACGTATTGCCAAAATCAAGAAGACCTTCGATATTGAAGGCTCGTTGCGTGATTTTCTTGTTAAGAACATCTGATGAAACTGACCAAAAACAAGATTGTGGTGAAACTTATTTATAGGGGCTGAATAGTACCGTTTTTGGGAAAACTTGGGAAAAATATGCCTTTCTTATTTGCGCAACAGTGCGTAAATTTGCGTGAAATAAACCTAATTAAATTAAACAGTTATGACACGCAATTTTTTATTTGTAATCCTATTCACCTTACTATGCTGCGGTGATAGTGTTTTCTCTCAAGAATGGGAATTCTTCATGGATAGTTATATTGAATCTCCATATACGAGAAATTTTACAGATGCTATTGAATTATCAGATGGCAGTATCGTGATTAATTCTCCATTTAAATTACCAATAGAAGGTCATGCAACTGTACCTCATCCTGGCTTAGTAAAAATATCTGCCGATGGAACTGAGTTGGTAAGAAGCAATTATTTTCGTCCCGCATATTGTTCCATATCTTACAACCAGATTCTTGAAAACGAAGACGGAGAGCTATTTACATTAATGACATACAGTCCCGACCATGAGAGATTGTCCGATAACTATTTCAAGAATTTCGATAATCCTCCTACAAATGCTATTTTAGGGTTGTATAAAATAGATGACGAACTCAATATCGTTGAAAGTTATGAACATAGTTTCCCCATTGATACAACGGAAAATTTTGGTTTTGACCCTATGTGGGATGCTATGCCTAATGAAAACTGTGGACGTTTGTATCTGTTCACATCTTTCATTGATAATAACGGTGATATTGTAGGCTCGTTTTTCAAATGTCCTACTTTTCATAGTCCAAACCAAGCCGAAAATGATTCCATGTTCTTTTTCAAGATGAATTTTGAAGGTGAAATTCTTCAGATGAAAGGCATAGAGTGTCAAAGCGGACATGGAGATTATTGGAGACATAGAAGACATAGTATGCTTGAAACAGATTCGCATTATATCCTTTATCAAACTAATGGTTATGATCATGACGACTTTTCATTTGATCCGAGCGGAGAAGCCTTCTATTTCGATAAAGACTTGAATCTTGTCGCTAAAAGAGCTATTAATCAACCAGGATTCACAATGCCAACAGTATCGTATTTAGAATATGTTTCTGCGGTTAGAAGCAGACATAATACGGTATATTTAGCAGCATTAACCCGCTCTGTAGAAAAACCACACAGCTATTTATATAACGATACCAGATTGTACGAAATAGATGATCACCTTGACAATTCAACTGAACTTCTGCCTATCGTTAATTATATCAACAGAGGATCATCAGATTCGCAAGAGTCTCAACCATTAAACAATGGTGTCATTTTAAAAGAAGACAACACATTAATTCATGTTCAGAATTGGAATCTCGGAGAATATTGTGATGGTGACTCATGGGTTGTGATAGAACATTTGGATGAGAATTTTGAGACTATATCAGAAATGTATTACACAAGCGGTGAAGATGGTAATTACATAGAAGTAAATTCTATAGTATCAACAAAAGAAGAAGACTTGTTGCTTGTAGGTAATGCGAATAGTTTAAATGGAGACAAGTCATGGAATTTTGTCACCAAATTTCCCGCCTCTGCATTTGTCAGCATCGAAGAAGCTCACACTCATAACCTGCATCTTGCCGTAGCTTATCCTAATCCGGGTGGAGATGTTTTGAATATAAGAACTGGTTTACGTAATGCAACTTTGCAAGTTTATGATTTGCAAGGAAGAATAATCCATCAACAAATAATTACAGATGAAGTCACAAGCGTAGACGCCTCGAAATGGAGCTCGGGAACTTACATCTGGAAGTTAACAGTTAACAATGAACAATTGACAGTTGAGGAAGGGAAGTGGATTAAATAGAACTTTAGAATTTTAGAACTTTAGAATTTTAGAATTTTGGAATTGGCTTGTCCTGAAATAAGTTTACGTAATAGTAAATTTGTTTCAGGACAAATCATTTTTTTTCATACTTTTGTAAGATAATTAACGTTATCCTTTACAAAAGGTTTATTTATGATAAAGAAAGTCATTCTCATACTCATTATCACTATCTTAGGCATAGCTCCTGCTAATGCGCAGCGTCGTAACCCGAGCAAATCGGCTGACATCGCTTTCGAACGAAAACAATATAACGTGGCGATAGAACGCTACAAGAAAGCCTACAAAAAGACAGGCAAGAAGAAGTACGAACAAGAACGCACTTATATCACCCACCAACTTGCGGAATGTTACCGCCTCACTGAAGCAAGTAAATTGGCGGAATCTCAATACAAACGTCTGATGCGTACCGAATATCCGAAGGAAAATCCGGAAGTATATCTCAACTACGCCAACGTCTTGAAAAGAAACCAGAAATATGACCTCGCGGCGGAGATCTACGCCATATATAATGAACTAATGCCAGACGATCCAAGAGGCTTCGCCGCATTGGAGGACATGCAATATATCCAGGAATGGATCGACTATCCATCAAAATATGAGGTAACTCGTCTTAGGAAACTCAACTCAAAGTCTGCCGATTTTGGCATCGCATGGGTGTCAAATAATTACAACGAAGTAATATTCTCGTCTTCAAGAGAGGGCGGCTTATCCAAAGAAAAAGATGCCATCACGGGACAACACTTCCCCGACTTCTACATAGCACGCCAGAACAAACAAGGCGAATGGGAAGAACCTGAACTCGCCGACGAAGAAGGTATCAACTCTACCGGCAGCGAAGGCACTCCTTTTATGAATCAGAACTTCTCCACCATGTATTTCACACGCTGCCCCAACCACAAGAAACGTGAATCGGGATGCCAGATCATGAAAGCCGACCGCACTGGCAGCACCTACGGAGAACCGATAGCAGTGGAGATTAAAACGATAGACAGCTTGGATGTCGTGGGCCACCCTACCCTTTCGAGCGACGAATTAAAACTGATATTCGCTTCAGAGAGAAGAAACGGCATAGGCGGCAAAGACCTCTGGATCTCGGAAAGAGAAAGCAAAAGCGAAGAGTTCGGCAGACCAAGAAACCTGAGTGCGATAGTAAACACTGAAGGCGACGAACTATATCCTTTCATGAGAAACGACAGCACTCTCTACTTCGCCTCAGACGGTCACGGCGGCATGGGCGGATTAGACATATTCGTCACGACATTAGACTCACTCGGAGAATGGACAACACCTGTCAATCTTAAATCACCCATCAACTCAATAGGTAACGACTACGGAATAACATTCCATCCTAACGAAGAAAGAGGATTCTTCATCAGCAACAGAGACGTGAGAAACGGATTGGACGACGACATATATTATTTCATCGAACCTCCAGTATTGTTTACCATCAGCGGTAACATCAAAAACCTTAACAGCCTGCAATACGTAGAAGGCGCGACAGTAAAGATCGAAGGCTCAGACGGGTCAAGTTACACAACCAACAGCAGCGAGACCGGTGCATTCCTTTTCACCAACTCTCAAGTCAAGTTAAATACAACATACATATTAACCATCGACAAGAAAAACTATTTCACATTGACAGATACGATAAGTACAGAAGGTTTGGAATTCAGCCGCGACTTCAACGAGGAATATCAGATCAGCGTTATCCCGGATCTCCCTGTCGTTTTGCCAGACATCTTGTATGAACTATCACAATGGGAACTACAGCCACAGTTCGAAGATTCATTAAGAGGTCTCATCGAGATGTTACAGGTCAATCCTAACATCACCATCGAATTGGGTTCTCACACCGACAGCCGCGACACTCACGAAAGAAACGACATACTATCTCAGAGACGCGCCCAGTCGGTATGCGACTATCTCGTCATCAGAGGTATCGACCCATTCCGTCTCACCGCTAAAGGTTACGGAGAAAGAGTTCCGAGAACATTGCAGAAAGACTACACCTTCAAAGACTACACCTTCAAAGCCGGAACAACATTGACAGAAGAATATATCAGCAATCTTTCAAACGATGAACTGAAAGAATATGCACACCAACTGAATCGTAGGTCAGAGTTCAGAGTCATCAGCAAGGACTATATACCGAGAGAAAATATCAGCGACGACCAAATGGCAATTGTCGACATGAAACATCAGGACAACGCCATCGACTTCGCTACAGACAAACAAGGATTCATCTCGTTCAAAGCTATCATCAACGCTTATACAGAAAACATCACATACGACCAGAATTTCGAGTTCGGAGTCTCGCAAAGAAAGGTGATGGAATTGCTCAACGACGGACTTATCGGCAAGGACGATTTCATTGGCGACAATATCGACAGAATAATAACAGTGGGAGCTGTCGCCGACCGCGCCGAGTTCTACATCAAAGAAATGTGGATCGCCAACCGCTCAGTGAAGAATATAAAAGTAAGAGTATATAATAACTTGAAGACAGACTGGCTTATCGGAGAAAAGACTCTCAAACAATTCGGAGAGTTCACCTTCGACACCGATACCATGAAACTCATTTTTAAATAAAGAAAAGCAATGTCAGTAGAAAAGCGTTATCAACTTCGTGGCGTCTCAGCAGAGAAAGAAGACATCCACAATGCAATCAAGAATTTAGATAAAGGATTGTTCCCTAATGCATTTTGTAAAATCATCCCTGATGTGTTAGGCGGCGACGATGAGTATTGTAACATCATGCATGCCGACGGCGCAGGCACCAAGTCATCATTAGCTTATCTTTATTGGAAAGAGACAGGCGACTTGTCGGTTTGGGCGGGCATAGCTCAAGACGCTATCGTCATGAACACCGACGACCTCCTTTGTATCGGTGCGACAGATAAGATGTTACTTTCTTCAACAATAGGTCGTAACAAGAATCTCATCCCAGGCGAAGTAATATCAGCCATCATCAACGGAACAGAAGAGTTTCTCGCTAAACTGCGTTCTCTCGGATGCGGCATCTACCTCACAGGCGGCGAGACTGCCGACGTAGGCGACTTGGTAAGAACAGTGATCGTAGACAGCACCGTGACGGCTCGCATGAGAAGAGATGAAGTTATTGAAAACAACATCAAAGCCGGTGACGTCATCGTAGGTTTCTCTTCATCGGGACAAGCTACCTACGAAGACAGATACAACGGCGGCATGGGCAGCAATGGTCTCACCTCAGCACGTCACGACGTATTAGGTCATTATCTCGCAGAGAAATATGAAGAAAGCTATGACCATTCTATCCCGGAAGACTTGATTTATTCAGGACCTCATACCTTGACAGAATCTACCGAGATTGAAGGCGTCGACGTAGGAAAACTCATCCTCTCCCCTACCCGTACATATCTGCCTATGATGGTTCCTATCCTGAACAACTTCAGAAAACAAATCAACGGCATCATACATTGCAGCGGCGGCGCACAAACAAAGGTGCTTCACTTCACAAAAGACTTACACATCGTTAAAGATAATATGTTCAAGTTACCTCCACTCTTCCGCATGATTCAAGAGTCGTCGGGAACAGACTGGAAAGAAATGTATAAGGTCTTTAACATGGGACATCGTCTCGAGATATATACCAACGAGAAAGCCGCTGAAGAAATGATCCAGATAGCTAAGGGCTTCAATATCGAGGCTCAGATCGTCGGTCATGTCGAAGCATCAGAAAAGAAACAACTTACCATCAAGAGTGAGTTCGGAACTTTCGAATATTAATAAAAATTAACCTACCAAAGATGGAAATCATTGATAAGTTAGAAGCTATTAAAGAAAAATGGGAAGCACTCGGCGAACAGCTCAACGACCCTGAGATCATAGGCGACATGAAACGCTTCGTCAAGGTCAACAAGGACTACAAGGACTTGGAACCTATCGTCGTGGCTTTTAAGGAATATAAAAATCTTTTATCCAATATTGAAGAAGCTCGCGAGATCTTGAAAAACGAGAAAGACGAAGATATGCGCGAGATGGCTCAAGAAGAGTTAACGACATCAGAACAACGATGTGAGACACTCGTAGAAGACATCCGTCTCATGCTCATCCCTAAGGATCCTACCGACGACAAAAACGCCGTCATGGAGATACGAGCAGGCACCGGCGGCGATGAAGCCTCCATATTTGCCGGCGACTTATACAGAATGTATATCAGATACTGCGAGACCAAAGGCTGGAAGATAGAACTCGTTGAGATGAACGAAGGTACCGCCGGCGGCTTCAAAGAAATAGTATTTAACGTCATCGGCGACGGAGCTTACGGTTTGCTGAAATTCGAATCGGGAGTGCATCGCGTTCAGCGCGTACCTAAGACTGAGACTCAAGGCAGAATACATACCTCGGCAGCGTCTGTCGTAGTTCTTCCTGAAGCAGAAGAATTCGATGTCGAACTCAACGAGAAGGACATCCGTAAAGAGACTTTCTGCGCATCAGGACCTGGAGGACAATCTGTTAATACAACATATTCGGCAGTGCGTCTCACCCATATACCCAGTGGCATCGTGGTTTCTTGTCAGGATGAGAAGTCTCAGATCAAGAACTTGGCAACAGCGATGAAAGTGTTGAGAACTCGTCTCTACGAAAGAGAATACAACAAATACTTGGAAAGCATCGCCTCGCAAAGAAAGACAATGGTATCGACAGGCGACCGTTCAGCTAAGATCAGAACATACAACTATCCTCAAGGTCGCGTCACCGACCATCGTATCAACTTGACGATTTATAATCTGCAAGCTATTGTAGATGGCGATATCAACGAGATTATTGAAAAACTGCAGATGGCTGAAAATGCGGAACGACTTAAAGAAAATTGATAATTGAAAATTGAAAGTTGAAAATTGAAAATTTTAAATTGGTTTAAGGTTTAATGCTTAAGGTTAGATTTAGATAAACTATAAAACTTCTAACTCTCAACTTTAAAACTACTCTAAACTATAAACCTTAAACTCTAAACTAAAAATAATAGTCATGAACAAAAAACAATTAGTAGAACAAATCTTTGCAAAGAAATCATTCCTTTGCGTCGGGTTAGACACCGACATCAACAAGATTCCACAACATCTCTTGGAATGTGAAGATCCGGTCTTCGAATTCAACAGACAGATTATCGATGCTACAGCACAATATACGATAGCATACAAACCTAACAACGCTTTTTATGAAGTTTACGGCGCTAAAGGTTGGGAAAGCTTGGACAAGACTATAAAATATATCAAGGCAAATTATCCGGAGATCTTCGTCATCGCCGACGCTAAGAGAGGCGACATTGGCAACACCTCCGCCAACTACGCAAGAGCCTTCTTCGAGACAATGAACAGCGACGCCATCACAGTGGCTCCTTATATGGGATTGGATTCTGTTGAACCATTCTTAGGCTTCGAAGACAAATGGGTCATCCTGTTAGCGCTCACTTCAAATAAAGGTTCTAAAGATTTCCAATATCTTAACATAGAAGGTCACGAACTTTATAAAGAAGTACTCGCCAAATCTGCAACATGGGCTGACGACAACAAGATGATGTATGTTGTCGGTGCGACACATCCTGAAGAATTAGGCGAGATAAGAAAGATGTTACCGAATCACTTCCTGTTAGTTCCTGGCGTTGGAGCACAAGGCGGCGACTTGGCAGCAGTAGCAAAATACGGTCTCAACAAAGAATGCGGCTTGATCGTAAACTCCTCAAGAGGCATCATCTACGCTTCAAAAGAAAAAGACTTCGCCGAGAAAGCAGCCGAAGAAGCAAGAAAACTACAACAACAAATGGAACAACAATTGACAATTAACAATTAACAATAAATGTAGAGACGTATCAACGATATATTGTTTAATTAGGTATCGTTGATACGTCTCAAATTTTAAGGGGACTTCTATAAATTTACCTAAGAATGAATTGCTTAAGGGGACTTCTATAAATTCCCCGTTTAAATAAATTTTGACAATTATGTTAAAAACTTTTGCGTGCTTTATGTTTCTCTTTGGAATCTTTTTGTTTTTCTTTCAATCACATAGCTTGCTATGCTCTTTCGAGAAAAACAAAAATCTTCTCAAAGATAAAATCATAAATCACTCGCAAAGCAATTTATAGAAGTCCCCTTAATCTTTCACTGATTCTATTTTTAATACTCTTAGAATATTGAAAACAAATAAGCAAACGCTCAACGTAAAAGTCCAATAGAAAATTAATTTGATGTCATTTTGTAGTGCAATCGTCGGAATAACAAGCAACAAACAATAAACAATATTTGGAATAAGTAATATCTTGCTTAAGATATTTTTATTAACGTTTATATATTCTGTTACAATAAATTTGGGCAGTTGCGAAAAATCATCCTTAGATTTAATCCTAAGAATCTTAAAAATTACCAATCTAATTACACCCTCAATTAAAAGGAATGACACACCTGCGATGACCAAATATCTTATATCATCACCGATATTTATTGATGGCAAAACAAGCATACACCATCCTAATATTGCGACAATGATTAAAACAAATAATATAAACGCTATGTCATATTTAATTCTTATACAATTTAAATCATTCATATTTTTTACATGTTTTGGTTATTTAATTATTGATTTAACAAAATATGAAGTTGGGATCTAACCAACTCAATAGAAGAAGGAATTTACCTTGCCGATGATGGCAACATTACCCTTTTTGATACAAGGCAAATTCATAAATCTTTCGAAAAGCAATTTATAGAAATCCCCTAAAAACATTGATTCAGTCATGTTAGCTGTGTAAATACTTTCACAATGCAGAGTCATTATTTGCATTACTTTTTTTCCCGCATTACAAACTCTTACTTGCTCTGATGAAATTAATTCTGTCATAATTTTATAATTTTAAGTTTTCGAGTTCGTCCCGAAACCGGCAGACCGATCATCAATCTGCGACGCAAAATTATGCAGAATCAATTATTTCACACTATGTTATATTATGTTGTCGTTATGTTTCTGTAAAAAGGACATCAAATCCTCATTGATATTGCTCATCTTTGTCTTCTCAACGACTCGTTTTCTTCTGCTCACACAACCTTGATACGACAAACCTAAAAGTGCAGCCTTATGAATTTCAGAAATGTTCAGAAGTGAAATCATACAATAATCGATTTCTCCTTTGTTCAATTCAGGGAATGTCTTTCTAAGTTCATCGACAAAATTATTAAAACAAAGGTTTATCATCTTTTCTAAATTCATCTTCTCATTTTCCTTGAGACAAATCATGCTGGCACTTACATTGACAGCACTTAAATCCGATTCATTTTCACACTTATCTTTAATCGAAAGGAAAATATCAGATAAAGTGAAACGGTCCCATCTTTCAGAGAAATATTTTTTGCTTACCGTTCTTCTTTTTTTCTTTATGAGAATGAGAAAGGATAAAGTCATTATAATGATTAATGTAGAAATCATGAAAATAAAATAACTATCTCCGTTCTTATTCACAACATTCTGACTTTCCTTTTCATATTCATGCAGAAGATTTTCTGCGGCAGAAGCCGCTCTCTTATATTCAGAGAAAATGTCGTTTATTGAATCATATTTTATATCGTGATAAACCGATGATATTGTATCACCATTAATAAGATATAAATCCGAGAGTTGTTTGTGCGCCGACATCTGTTTTATCATATTATCTGAACCAAGTGCGATGATGGAATGTTTTATAGCTCCGTCAATATCGCCTTCTATCTGATATAATACAGAAAGATAACTGTTCAAAGAATAATTCATAGCGATTCTGTTGTCAGGAAGCAGACTTATCCCTTTCATTCTGTTTGGTGACAATCCTTCTAACTTTTCCTTTTGATGAAATGCAGTCGTCAGAGCCATATATAACGCAGAGATCAGAGGTTCTTCATTCTTGGCGAAGTTCATGCTTTTCTGCATATAATATTGCAAAGTATCAGGATTCTCATTCTCAGAAAGATAATAACATATATTACCTATTCTTCGATAATCGTGAACGATATTGTTAGAATCTAAAGAATTGAGACAATAATCCAAAGACTTAAAATATAACTCCTTAGCCAGAGTATAATTCTCACAATCATAGAAAACGTCAGCGATGTTTTTATAAATGTCACCTTTTAGATTTTGATTATCTTTTACCTTGTCGGAAAACTTCAACGCGCTAATATATTCCTTTATAGCGACATTGAAATTACATTTGGTATAATGACAATAACCTAAAATACGGTGAGATTCAGATAAAAGGTAATATCTGTTATCATCAGCATCATTAAGCGAATCAATGAAGCCGTTGACGGATATTATCATATCATCGTCAGCAACTTCATTGTTCAAGAAATATGTTTCAAAATTATCAAGAACTTCGGTATTTTCTAAAGACTTTTTATCATAAACATCACAAGAAATAAAAACGATAAAAATCAAAACAAAAAACAAACGTCTCATACAATTTTAACATCTTCTCATATTTTCAATTCGTAAGACGCACCAATTACATATTGTTTGTTTTCAAAGGTGTAATATGTCACGTCTCTACCATAATTTTCAATTTTCAATTTTCAATTTTCAATTTTCAATTATAACCTTAACTACTTCCCCATCGACATTAAAGAAATAGATTCCCGAATTATAATCTGAGACGTTGATTTCGACTTCTTCAGAATTAATTTCGATTTCTTCAACCATCATTCCTACAACATTATATATCTTCAACACCGAAGGCTTAGCATTGACAACCGACAATTTCACGACGTCTTCTGCCGGATTCGGATATATATTATATAAAGGTGTATTCATTTCCTGTACTGACTCTCCTTGTATCACAGAAAAAATACTGTATTTCTCATGTGTGAATTGTCCTAATTCGTCAATGATGACGTTACCGTCAGCATCCGTGATCTTGTAATAACCGTCGCCGTCTTCACAGCAGATGCCGTTTCCATAACTGTCATAAATCACGAACTTATAACAATCACCGACATTTACATCCACATTATAAGTATGTAACTCAGTATTGGCGTTTGGCAAATACATATAAGGACCTCCCGAAATCAGAACTGTATTGTCAGACGACATAAGTTCCCACGTTGTATGGTTGCCGTATTTATCCTGAAGCACTTCGATAGTCAGATTAACTTCTTCTGCTACTGTTTCATAAACCGCCCATTCATCACAAAGCTGCATAATCGATTTTGAGTAATCGTGAGTTTCGCCATTAGCTTCAACGATATTAAAAACATATTCGTTATTACCGACAGGTACATCGAAAGTAATGTCGATACGTTCTGTAGCGTCAGGAACGATGTTACCTGTCCAGGAATGTTCCACAGTCTCTCCTCCTTCATATTCTACTTCAAACTTCAACGAGGTGAGTTCTTCAGATCCGATGTTTTTCACGTATGTCTTGAATGTCCTTTCGTTGGTACAATAGATCGCCTCATCTATCATAACATCAGCGATGAAAGGAGAAACCGCCAATCCCGAAGACTGTTCTTGACTAAGTTTATTTACGTTAAGGATAGGACGTGTCGGCATTCCCTGATACTTCTCGGTTACGAAAGCGATGAAATGAATATTGTCGATATCTACATAAACACCATTTGGATTTCCTATTGTATCTGGGATTATATATTCGTATGTCTTTGTTATCAATGAACCTTCTGTTGTAGGGGTAATCTCATCGCCCCACGAAGAAGTAACGACATCGCGTAATACGTGCATGTGACAGTACATATCATCGCCGAGATCCTGAGCTGGATTGGTGTGAGCGTAAGCCTGTTGTCCGGCGATACTATCTTGAATCATGACGATGGTAAGATAATTTGTTGTCTCAGCGCTGTTAGCTGTATAATAAACTTCAGCTGTTATTGTAGCTGTCCTTGTGATAGGATTTATAACCACATGACCATCTACATTGCATTCAGCTGTCTGTTGCAGTTGAGCGTTAGCTTCCGCTTCCCATTGACCGCGACCGAGAGCCTGTTCTGTTGAACGGTTGATGACGGCGGCAGGATATCCCAAGCCTCCGCTCACGTCGTCGTAAGGATCAGTGAATATCGCACTGATGTCGGTATTGAAGTTCGGGTAAGTCGTCACTGCAAAATAACCCGAATGTATTCCTATGCTCCATGCACGGTCGGGATTATCATAGGTAATGCCGTTCGAGATAATATGACCGGCAGGACAGTTAGGACAGTTTCTTCCGGTAAATTCTTCGATAAGGACGTTTCTGTCCGAGACTTCCGTCGAGACATATTCTTGTGAATACAAATTAAAAAAAGATGCTGCGACAGCAAGCATTAAGAATGTAAATTTCTTCATTTTAACGTTATTTGATAATTATTTTTTAATGCGACTTTAGAAGTACAAAGATAATAAAAAAGTCAACGGAGCGACAACGTTTTTTCCTTATAAAAAAGAGACACCGCTAATTAGCGGTGTCTCCATGAAAAAAAAATTATTTACATTGCATGCATTAGTTGCATGTTTATCATTAATGTAAAACTGAAATTTTACTTGTTGTCATTTCACCGTTATTATCGATAACGTTAATCAAGTACATTCCGTTGTTGTATGCGCTTACATTAACTCTAACTTCGTCAGATTCTGCGTTGATTGTTTCAACCATTTGACCGACTGAGTTATAGATAACAACTTGTTTCATATTTTCACCTTTTACTGTAAGAACGTCTTTTACAGGGTTAGGGAAGATATTATATGTTTCTGTTGTTAGAGTTTCATTAACAGAAGTGCCATCTGTTACTGACAACAATACGCTTGCTTCTGAACCGAAGTCACCGTCACCGTCAACTAAGAGGTTACCTTTGCTATCTTTGATTTGATAGTAACCTTCACCATATTGGCAGCAGATACCATTACCTACAGCGTCTTTGATAACGAATTTAACACATTCGCCTTTAGCTACAGTAACTTTTTCTTGGTGTAATTGTGTTGAAGCTGAACCGCCGACCAACATTGTGTAAGGACCGCCAGAAGCGAGTACTGTCATATCTGATGCGAGGAGTTCCCATGTGATTTGGTTACCGTATTTATCTTGCATGATGTCGATTGTGAATTCTTCTTCTTCACCTTCGATAATCACTTCTGCCCATTCTGAGAATGTGACATTAGTTGCTTTTGCAAATTCGTATGCTGTGCCGTTAGCTTCAACGATCTTTACTTCAACTTGGTGAGTTCCACCAGGAACATCCAATTCCATTTCTATTTGTGTTCCTGCGTATGATACGATGCTGCCTTCCCATGTTTGTTCTTTTGTTAATTCGCCATCAACGTAAGCTTCAAATTTAAGTGATGTAAGTTCTTCCAAACCACCATTTGTAACACCGATGTTGAAAGTTCTTGTTTCTGAACATGAGATGCCTGAAGCTGATGTAACACCTGAGATGAAAGGATAGATAGCTTCTTCAGTACCTGTTACTCTTGCCAATTCACATGCGTTAAGGATTGGACGTGTCGCATTACCAGGAGTCTTAACACTTTCTGATACGAAAGCGAGGAAAATGATATTATCCAAATCAACTTCAACACCATTAGGTGAGCCGATTGAAGCTGGGATTTCATACATATATTCTCTTGTGATTAATGTACCTGATGTAGTAGGAGTAATTTCTTCTCCCCAAGTTGGAGTAACTGTTGAACGAAGGATATGCATGTGGCAGTATTCTCCGTTAACATATTGATCTGGATTTGAAGAACCTCCTGCTTGAGAACCCCAGATACTATCTTGCAACATCATAACTGTAAGATAGTTGCTTGATTCTTCGCTATTGCCTGTGTAATATACTTCAACAGTAATCTTAGCCATACGTGTAGCTGGATTAATAACAGCTTGACCAGCGACGTTACATTCAGCTACTTGGCCCATCTGTTGAGATGCTACTGATGCCCATTGACCTCTATTTAAAGCTGTATAGTCTGAACGGTTCACTGCACCTGATGGGAAACCTGAAACACCAAATCCATTAAGGATTGTGTTACTTTCTGGTGTATTGAAGTTCGGGAATGAAGTTGGAGCATAACCACCAGCATGAACGTTAACTGCCCATACTCTGCCTGGATTGTCATGGCAAATTTGGTTAGCGATTTTGTGTCCGTCTGGACAGAATCCACAGTTTCTTCCTGTGAACTCTTCGATGATGACGTTTCTGTTTGCTGGAGCTGTAGAAACGAAATCCTGTGCGTTAACTTGCATGAAACAAGCTAACAAAGCACCTGCTAATAAGGAAATTTTCTTCATTTTTTTCTGATTTAATTTATAAGTTTGTTTATTATATTATCCGAAAAAACGTGTCAATGCCATATATATTACAATAGTGACATTGACGCGTCTCTACATCAATTTTCAATTTTCAGTTTTCAAATTTCAACTTCAGTGATCCAACCATATTCGTCTGGTTCTGCACCAGTTTGGATGCCACGGAGTTTGTTGTATAATTTTTCGCTCCATGGACCTGGTTTGCCGTCACCGAATGTGTATGACTTGTCGTTATCCAAGTCATCGATGCGTGAGATAGGGCTGATAACAGCTGCTGTACCGCAAGCACCGGCTTCTTCGAATGTAGCGAGTTCGTCAACGTGGATTGGACGACGTTCTACTTTCATACCCATCTTTTCTGCCAAGAACATCAAGCTCTTATTTGTGATTGAAGGAAGAATTGATGTTGACAATGGAGTGATATATGTATTATCTTTAATAGCGAAGAAGTTAGCTGCGCCAGCTTCGTCGATATAACATTTTTCTTTAGCGTCGAGATAGAATTCGCAAGCGTATTTACCGCCGTGACAAGCTTCGACGTGAGGACGCATACTTGCTGCGTAGTTGCCGCCGACTTTGTAAGTACCTGTTCCGAGAGGAGCAGCGCGGTCATATTTACGTGTGATGACGTAAGGGTTAGCTTGGAAACCACCTTTGAAGTAAGGACCTACAGGTGTTGCAAATACTAAGAATAAATATTCGTCAGCCGGGCTAACACCAACGCGGATACCTGTACCGATGATCAATGGACGGAGGTATAATGATGCGCCGCTTTCGAATGGAGGGATGAACTCTGCATTGAGCTGTACGCATTTCTTCATAGCCTCTTCAAACTTCTCAATAGGGAATTGTGGCATCATGATACCATCGCATGATGACTGCAAACGTTTTGCATTTTCATCTAAACGGAAGATACGAACTTTGCCGTCAACGCCGCGGAAAGCCTTCAAACCTTCAAACGCTTCCTGACCATAGTGCAGACATGTTGCTGCCATGTGGATGTTGACTGTTGTTTCTGAACTGACTTCTAATTCTCCCCACTGTCCGTTTCTATAGTAACAACGAACATTGTAATTTGTTGGATAATAACCAAATGGGAGCTTTGACCATTCAATGTTTTGCATGATATTATTGATTTTAACGTTAAATATTTTTGCTTTATTAATAGTCCGCTAAGATAAACATTTTTATTTAGATGAAAGAGATTTTTTGAAATTATTTTTTTCCGTTTTTTCCGTAAAATCTATATTCATTTATCAATTTTATCAATCCGTCAATTTTTATCAAATACAAAGACGCATCAACGATACATTGTTTAAATTTCTTAGGTATCGTCGACACGTCTCTACATTAATTTTCAATTTTCAATTTTCAACTTTCAATTATTGAAAACGCTTTCTCCAAATAATGCTTCTCAATACCGTATCTTTCTTTGAGCGACTTTATCTCGTTAAGAATCTTCGCCTTCTCTTCTTCGTCAGGCTCATTCGCCTTTCTTCCGACGAGAAGCACATTCTTGGGAGTATGTTCCATCTCGATAAACTCCATCACCTGCGTCTTATATCCGAAATATTCCAATATCAAGGCTCGTATCGTATCGGTAATCATCACAGCCTGACGCTCCATAAAAATTCCGTAACGTGTTATTGCATCAACAACTTTCGACTTCTCCATCTCCTGACGAATCTGCTTGTGACAACAAGGAGCGCATATTATCAGCTTCGCTCCCGACTCTATACCTTTTATAATAGCGTCGTCAGTGGCAGTGTTGCAGGCATGAAGAGCGATCAACACGTCTATAGAATCTGAGAATCTTTTTGAATCTGAGAATCTGAAAATCTGAAAATCTGAAAAGTTGTCTGTTGACTGTTGACTGTTGACTGTTGTCTGTTGACTGTTGACTGTTGACCGTTGTCTGTTGTCTGTTGTCTGTTGACAAGCGTAAGCTTCAATACTGCTTTCCACAAATCTGAAATCTTTCATGCCAGATTCCTTGATTATCTCATTTATTTTAACGACTAAGTCGGGACGGATTTCCACGCCTTCCATCGCGATATCGTATTTACATTTCTGTGTAAGATATTCATACAGAGCGAAAGTGAGATAACCTTTTCCTGCTCCCATGTCGGCGATGCGTATCTTACCGTCGAACTTCACGTTCTTCATCACGCCATCTACAATCTCCACATATTTACAGATCTGCTTGAACTTATGCTGCATATCGGCAGTGACTTTTCCTTCACGTGTCGTAAGTCCTAATTTAAACCACCAGGGATTCTCCGGATTTATCAGACGGTTCTTCACCTTGTCGTGTTCCATATTCTGTTCACGCTGTTCCTTGACAGCCTTCGTCATGACAGTAGCTTTACCTTTTTTGCTTATGAGAAGCGTCACATCTTCCGTCAAAGTAAATAAGGTAGCATTAAGAAATATTTCTGAAATGAGATTGGTAATGACTTCCAATGATTGTTGGGCGTCATAATTCTTGGTCTCGTCGCGTCTCTCGTAACGGTATGTAAAAGAATACATTTTCTCGTTACGAAGGATAATCGGTTTGACATAGACATTACGAATATCTTTTAATTCTTGTACGGACGTGGCTTGCCGCATCCCTACAGCCTTCGATAACGTCAGCTTTACGAAACTACCATCTTTCAAAGATGATTCTAATTTATTTATGAATTTCTGCATATTATTTCTTTATTTATTGTACGGACGTGGCTTGCCGCGTCCCTACAGGCTTAGAAAGTGTCAGCTTTACGAAACTTCCGTCTTTCAACGATGATTCTAATTTATTTATGAATTTTTGCATATTATTTCTTTATTTATTGTACGGACGTGGCTTGCCGCGTCCCTACATATTAATAATTCATTCCGAAATACCATAATGGGATCACATTGCCATGACCAATTTCAATATCGTCTTTTACAACAAACGAATTTAGTATGTCGTTTATTTGTTTTTGTTTCTTATTTTTTCCACCAATCTCAAATGTGAATTTATCAATGACGAAATCAGCCTTTTTAGACGAGATGACATCATTCATAACTCGCATCTGATTATAGAAAAACGTTTCTCTCGCATTGCCCACGTCAGGATTTCCACCCGACAATATATTCATCAGATTCGGATTATCGACATACACTTTTTCAATTTTACCTAATCCTCGCAGTCCGCCCGTTTCGTCTCTCAGCATTCCAATCATCCCGGCTTTTTCGAGATATACCAAATAATCGGAGATATTATTTTTACTCACTCCAATTTCTGAAGCAAGACTTTCAGCATTAGGCTTGTATGGAGCCAACTGTGAAATCACAACCAACATCCTTTTCAACTTTCTTGCAGTAGAAGCCTTCATATCTGCATATTGAGGAATATCCATACCGACAGTCTGGTCTATAATATTTTCCATACGTATCTCAAATCCATCTTCTTTGGAAAAAGGATAATATCCACTTCTTAGATATTCCTGGAAAAAAGGCAACGGATGCTCCAACTCTGCCAATTCAATCCTATGCTCAAGTATATATGACAAATCGAACGATGGCACATTTATATTATGAAACAAACCAAGATATTCGCGGAACGATAATCCCTGCATTGAATACATCAAGGCTCTTCTGCTCAAATCAGCCTCTCCTTCAATGATATCCAACACAGAAGATCCTGTAAAAGTAATCTTCAGATTAGGATAAACATCGTAAGCCTGCTTCAATTCCCTCGACCAAGTCTTGTATTTATGAACCTCATCAACGAAAAGACGTGTTCCACCATATTTTACGAAATCATCAATCAAATCGATGAGACTATGATTTGTGAAATACGTATGATCTGTAGAGACATAAAGGTATTCTTTGTCATTTCCATTCTCTTTAATATATTGCAGCAACATTGTAGATTTCCCGACACCACGAGGTCCGACAACACCGACAAGTCTGTTGTTCCACGCGATTTTATCATACATATAACGCTTA
Source organism: Lentimicrobiaceae bacterium (assembly GCA_015061365.1). Taxonomy (GTDB): domain Bacteria; phylum Bacteroidota; class Bacteroidia; order Bacteroidales; family F082; genus Limimorpha. The sequence goes on from SUWS01000020.1 coordinate 42,200, forward strand.
AAACCCAAAGGAGTCTGTTTAAGCATCGAATCCATGTATGAATATAACGAAACGTCAACCATATTTTAATTTTTTGCAAATATATAAAAAATCCCTCAATGAGTGCTTGATTTTTAAAATTTCGTCACTCAATGAGGGAGAATATTATCATATCATATCAATTGCTGATATATAATATAGCGGAATATTTGTCATCCAATCTTGCTCAGCATATCCTAACACAAACTTGCCTTGCTCCAGTAATAACCAATGGTTTACGATTCAGATTATTTTTCCATCGTAACAATTCTTCGTATATATCTCTTTTCATAAAGCAATATCATTTCTGCAAAATTACACTTTTTCGAGGATAAAACAAATCATTTACCACACTTTTTCGAGGATAAAATTGATATATTACTACATTTTTTCAAAGATATATAATTATTGTTGTACCAGCTTCAGGAAGTAGATACTAAAAAAATCCCTCAATGAGTGCTTGATTTTTAAAATTTCGTCACTCAATGAGGGAAATCGATTCATAATAAAATTATAATAATCCGTTTAAACATTCGAAAAAAAACTTAAATTTGCATGAATTTTAAATTTAATACTATGAAAAAAATTTTATTCGTATTGGTGTTTGTAACTATGGCAGTTGCATCACAAGCTCAATTATTTGTCGGCGGCTATTTAGGCTTTAATCGCACAGGTGGCAACTCAGAGATTACCACAGTAGCAGGTAACACTACTGTCATCGAGACTGGCTATAGTCCTCGTGTTTCAAATTTCGACATCCGACCAATGGTAGGATACATGATGTCTGACGCCATCGGTTTCGGTGTTACTGTAGGTTACGAAAGTACTACCACAAAAGAATGTACTAACGTCGAAAACAAGGAATTTAATGAAAAAACCACCGATTCAGGTTTTGGTTTCGCTCCGTTCTTCCGCTATGTATTCGGCGACTTCGAAAAAATCAAATTGTACGCCGACGCTAAACTTCCTCTCGTTTTCGGAAGCAGAAAGTATGAACACATCGTTGGAGACAACTTGGTAAAAGACAAAGGTCCTAAATTGTTTGAAATAGGTTTCAACATTGTCCCTTCTTTCTCATATCAATTCAACGACCACGTCTCTTTCAATGCTGAACTCGGTATTTTGAGCCTTGGATGGAACCAGAAAAAAGTCTCTACATCAAACGAATATGAATTAGGTGGCGTAACTGTAACTGAAGACTCTTACAACAAGACAAGCAACTTCGGCATCGGCGTCAACAACCGCGTTCCTGTTCAATTTGGTCTCATCTACACATTCTAAGATATAATCAAAATTCTAATTATCAAAAAGATAGCGACTCTATTGGGCCGCTATTCTTTTTATATGAGCCTTCAATATATTTCTACGTTCTTCCGATATATATATATTGTTGTTTGTACCTACTTTCAAAAAAGGTACTACAAAAATTATAAAAAAACAACCTTCCATAAAGAATATTTTCATTAGATTTGCAATCAGGAACTCTAAACTTAAATTTATGCCAAAGATCTACGAATATTTCGGGTTCATATTCTACTTTTATTCTAACGAACATGAACCAATCCATGTA
>SUWS01000080.1 GCA_015061365.1 Lentimicrobiaceae bacterium
ATTCCATTATATTCGTTTTCATACTGATGAGTACCGATTTCCGGATCTACAATATTAAATCCGTATTCCGTATAATCTTCGCCTTCGCATATCTGCTCCGAGATATATTGTGTGCCATCCTCGCTTTTCATCACTGAGAGAAGATGACGAGCCTCACTCTCGAAGTCGCCTGCTCCGTCAACAATTACAGTTCCTTGTGAATTTTTTATTCTATAATAGCCTTCTCCGAACTGACAACATATTCCGTTACCGCCGTCGTCTTTGATAACGAACATCACACAGTCTCCGTCAGAGACCGTAACTTTCTCCTCATGCAATTCGGTAGCCGTCGATCCTGACAGATACTGATAAGGACCACCTGAGGCTATCACGTTATAATCTGTATCCAAGACCTCCCACGTAGTCTGCATACCGTATTTATCTTGCATGATTTCTATAGTCAATTCCTCTTCGTCGCCCGCTATTGTTGCTATCGACATATCTACACTATTTACAGTCACTGTCTCTTCTGTATTGAAATTGCTTCCGTTCGCCTTCACAATTTCAACCTTCACATTATGACTGCCGCCGGTCATCGTAACTGGGATATTGACGGTAGATACATTATACGAAGGTATGTTTCCTTGCCATGAATAAGCCTGAGGTGAGCCTCCATCAACGGTAACTTCAAAATCCAATGAGGTAATGGATTGCAATCCGCCGTTAGCTATAGTAACGTTCAGTTCCTTATCGTTGGTACATGACACTGCGTTAGGGATTATTCCTGTGATATATGGATATATATTCTGATTAGTTCCGAGGAAAGATGCCAATTCATTAGCATTGAGAATTGGACGTGTAGGTGTCCCCTGATATTGTTCTGTCACAAAAACGAGAAAAGACACATTATTAATATTAACAGACGTTCCGTTAGGTGTTCCTACAGTTTCGGGAATATTGTAAGTATATGTTTTTGAAATCAAAGATCCCGCTGTCGTCGGAGATATAGCGTCGCCCCATGTAGAAGTTACAGCATCGCGGAACACATGATTGTGATGATACTGTCCGTTTATGTATTGCGACGGATTCACATATCCATTGGCTTGAGGACCTATAATATCATCTTCGAGCATTATGACATTCAGGTAATTAGTAGATGCAGCACTATTGGAGACATAATAAATCTCAACATTGATTGTCGCCGTACGTGTTTCCGGATCAATAATTACTTGTCCGCCTATGTTACATTCCGCAGTTTGTTCTATCTGCTGGTTAGTATGTGTCGCCCAATCCGTTCTGCTCAATCCGTAATCTGTAGAACGATTGACGACAGCCTGTGGAAAGCCAGTGACATTAAAACCATAATATATCGCCGTTCCGTCAGTAGTATTAAAATTCGGATAATACATTGGCGCATAATTTCCCGCATGAATGTTAACAGCCCACACCCTACCAGGATACGCATTCATCAAGTTATTAGCTACCATGTGTCCATCGGGACAATTAGGACAATTAATTCCGGTAAATTCCTCTATGACAACGTTTCTATTCTGCGGCGTAGTAGAGACAAACTGCTGTGCGTTAAGATGCAGTGCCATAGCGACAATAATCAATGTAAAGATTTTTTTCATAGTATTAATATTTTAAATCTGAAAACCTGAGAATCTGAAAATCTGAAAAAACGAGAATCTGAGAAGACTTTGGCTGTTGAACTTTGAACTAAGGCTTTTGAACTTTTACCATTATCCATTTCTCAGTTTTTCGAGTTTTCAATTTTTCAGATTTTAAATTATCTTAATTTATTTTTTAACGATTTTCTCAATATAAATTCCATCTTCCGTAACTATCTTCATGAAATATATTCCAGAAATATAGTCTTTAATATTAATAAGGTATCTGTCTGAATTGACATCAACATTTTCCAACAACTGACCGTTAGTCATATAAATCATAATCTCCTGCATTCCGTCACACTCTATGTTCAGTTCATTTTCTGATGGATTTGGATATACCTTTGCAGAAGAAACGACATTTTCATCTATTGAGACATCATCTTTCTTTACAGATATGAGATGATAAGTTTCTATATCGAACTGTCCGTTGCCATCAATAATGACATCGCCTTTTGAGTTCATGACTCTGTAACTACCTTCGCCGTTGCCGTTATTTATTCCGTTTCCGCCTGAGTCGGTGATGATAAACTTCACGCAATCATCTTGCGAAAGTGTCACCGATTCAGTATGCAGCACTGTTCCAAGCTCATCCAAATATTGATAAGGTCCGCCCGAAGCCAAGATGTTGTAATCCGAATCTATGACGTACCATTTGGTCTGATGTCCGTATTTGTCTTGTGCAATCTCTATTGTCAAGGTCTCCTCTTCAACCTCAGGATCTATTTCAAGATCGAGCCATTGTTCTGCTTGAAACTCTATAGTCACAGCAGAACCTTCGTACGGTTCAGCGTTAATTTCTACTATCTTCACTGTTACGACATTATCCGCAGCAAGGTTATCCACTGCAAAATCAACCGTCATCTCGTGTTGTCCTAAAAGGCTTCCCTCCCAATCAAATTCCGAAGTGACTCCATTGACAGTAGTTTCAAACTTCATGTTATTAATTTCGTTTTTTCCTAAGTTGGCGACATTAACCTTAATGACGTTATTTTCTGAACATGAGATATACGACGCAGGATAGATTTCTGTAATTAGTAGAGAATTAGCAGAATCTACATCCTGTACTGTAAGCAGTTCATTAACGTTAAGTACAGGACATGTTTGGTATCCGTCGTAAAATTCTGACACGAAAGCGATGAAATAAATATTGTCTATTACAGCTTCGGTTCCGTTAGGGTCGCCTATGATTTCCGGTATCGTATAATTGTATGTCTTTGTTATCAGAGTTCCTTCTGTTGTAGGGCTGATTTCTTCGCCCCATGTAGGAGTCACCACATCACGGAGCACGTGTTTATGATGATACTCTCCATTGATATATTGTTCCGGATTATATTGACCGCCTTCTTGGTCGCCGACAATGTCATCTTGGAGCATCATCACGGTGAGATAATTCTTGTCTTTCGAGCTGTTAGATGTGTAGTATACTTCTACGTTAATTGTCGCTTCTCTTGTCACAGGATCTATCACCACTTGACCGTCAATATTACATTCCGCTGGCTGAGCGAGTTGTTCCATTGTATATGACGACCATTGTTCTCGACCGACGGCGTATTCTGAGGTTCTGTTGACATAGCCTGCCGGGAAGGAATAAAGCTGGTTAGCTTCCACCATGGCGGTACCATCTTCTGTGTTAAGATTCGGATAGTTTGCAGGTGAAAACGAACCTGCATGGATGTTCACTAAAAACACTCTTCCGGGATAAGTCCTCGCTATTCCATTAGCAACCATCTGACCTTCAGGACACCATGTACAGTTCTTTCCTGTGTATTCTTCAATAAAAACGTTTCTGTTTTGTTGTTCCGTCGAGACGAACTGTTGAGCGTTAATCTGTAACGCCATAGCGATAATGATTAAGGTATAGATTTTTTTCATTGCATTATATTAGAATCTGAAAAACTGAGAATCTGAAAACCTGAAAATCACGATTTTCTGTCTCAGGACAAACTGTTTGCAAATTTAATAAAAAAACGTTTGAAACATAGAGTTTTTTTATCTAAGTATAAAGGAGAATGATAAAAGATTTTTATATTTGCATTTCTAATTATAATCTTAATGAAAGATATTAAAATCGCCGTCATTGGTCTTGGTTATGTGGGATTACCGCTTGCTCGACTTTTTTCAACGAGATTCGAGACGATAGGTTTTGATCTTAACGCCATCAGGATTGATGAAATTAATTCAGGTCACGACTCTACCATGGAGGTTGACGATGGATTGCTGACAGATGCCATCAAGAATCACGGATTCAGATGCACTACTAATATAGAAGACTTAAAAGATTTTAACTTTTATATAGTTGCTGTGCCTACGCCTATAGATGAAAACAATCATCCCGACCTCACGCCACTTATAAAAGCCAGCGAGACTGTCGGTAAGGTCATCTCTGTAAACGACATTGTGGTTTATGAATCGACGGTTTATCCTGGCGTTACTGAAGAGGAATGCATTCCCGTCGTGGAAGCAGTCTCAGGCATGAAATTCAACATAGATTTTTTCGCGGGCTATTCTCCCGAAAGAATCAATCCTGGCGACAAACTTCACAGCGTAGAGAAAATAAGGAAAGTCACATCAGGTTCAACGCCTGAAATAGCAGATCTTATCGATGAGGTATATAACACCGTATTAATTAATGGCACTCATAAAGCACCTTCGATAAAGGTCGCCGAGGCTTCCAAGATTATCGAAAACTCGCAGCGTGACGTAAACATCGCCTTCATGAATGAGTTGGCTAAGATTTTCAACGCGATGAATATCGACACTCACGACGTTATCGAAGCAGCTTCTTCAAAGTGGAATTTCATCAAACTGAATCCGGGCTTAGTCGGAGGTCATTGCATCAGTGTTGATCCTTATTACCTTATCCAGAAAGCGCAGGTCTATGGCGTGCTACCTCGAATCATGTCGTCGGCTCGTCATCTCAACGACGGTATGGGAGAATATGTCGCAAATCAGACAATCAAAATCATGAACAAAAAAGGCGTGCTTGTCAAAGACGCCAAGATCATCATATTCGGAATCACTTTCAAAGAAAACTGTCCGGATATTCGTAACACAAAAGTCGTTGACATCTGTCATACTTTAAATGAGTTTACGGATAACATCACGATTTACGATCCTTGGGCTGACGTTGATTTGGTTAAAAAAGAATATGACATCGACATCACAAATACGCTTCCTGAAAATGAATTGTTCGACGCAGCGATTCTCGCTGTAGCTCATAAAGAGTTTTTGAATACTGATCTCAAACGATTAATGAAAGAAAACAGCGTCATATACGATGTAAAAGGAATCTTAGACAGAGCTATTGTCGACGGAAGACTTTGATAGAACTTTGGAACTTTAGAACTTTGGAATTTTAGAATATTATAAAGATATGAAAACATTAAAACAAATCTCAACTGCAATTTTTATGATGACAATGTTGGTAAATTGTACAAATTCACAAAATGAGAAACCTGTCGTTTATATGACAACAGACATTTCTCCAGAAGGTCTCGTCAAGGTATATGAGGCTTTAGGTGTAGAGCCTGAGGGCAAAGTCGCCGTTAAGATCTCTACTGGTGAACCTGGAGGCAAGAATTTCCTGAAGCCGGAACTTATCAAGGATCTCGTTCAGAAAGTAGACGGCACTATCGTTGAATGTAATACGGCATACGCCGGAAGACGTAACACCAATGAGGCTCACTGGCAGACTTTCAAAGATCATGGTTTTATGGCTATAGCTCCTTGCGATCTTATGGATGAATTTGGTGAAAAGAAGATTCCCGTTAAAGACACTACACACATCAAATACAACCTCGTAGGTGATCATATCGACAATTACGACTTTATGATTAATCTCGCTCATTTCAAGGGTCACGCCATGGGCGGTTTCGGCGGCGTCTTGAAAAATCAGTCCATTGGAGTGGCTTCAGCTAACGGCAAAGCTTACATCCACACCGCAGGCAAATGCGCCGACAAAGACCTGATATGGAAGATGAACAGAGACGTCCCTCAAGATCATTTCATTGAAGCTATGGCTGCATCGGCTCAATCGGTTCACGATTATTTTGACGGGAAAATATTATACATCAACGTAATGAACAATCTATCCGTCGATTGTGACTGCGACAACCATCCGGCAGCTCCTGAAATGAATGATGTCGGAATCTTAGCGTCGACAGATCCCGTTGCTCTCGACCAGGCTTGCGTCGATCTGATCTTCAATTATCCATCACAAGAAGGTGACGACGCCAAAGCTCTTATCGAAAGAATCAACTCACGTCATGGTGTACACATCATAGAGCACGCCGCCGCTATCGGATTAGGATCAAGAGAATATGAACTCGTAAAGATCGACTGAGAACTTAAGAGGGCCTCTATAAATTCCCCGTTTTAACAAACTAAAGAGACGCGTCAATTACATGGTGTAATTGACGCGTCTCTACATTAATTTTCAATTTTCAGTTTTCAACTTTCAATTGTTAACTGTCAATTGTTAACTGTTAATTGTTAACTGTTAATTGTTAATTGTTATATTCCGCCAAGATACCTGCGACCTTGTCTGGTGTCACGCGACCATAGACTTTATCGCCTATCATCATGACTGGAGCCAAGCCGCATGCGCCTACGCAGCGTAAGCAGTTCAAGGAGAACTTGCCGTCTTCTGTGGTGCCGCCCACTTGTACTGCGAGCTGACGTTTCAATTCATCGATGACTTTCTCTGCACCGCGGACGTAACATGCCGTACCCAAACATACTGAGATAGGATAACGACCTTTTGGTGTCATGGTGAAGAAAGAATAGAATGAAACGATACCATAGACTCTTGCTACAGGGATACGTAACTCTTCTGCCACCAATTCCTGAACTTCCGCCGAGAGATAGCCGAACTCGCCCTGTACCTTATGAAGTACGTTGATGACTTCGCCGCCGTCGTTGTTAAAAGACTTGCATATATCTTTTACGAAGTTTATCTTGGATTCTGATAATTTTATAACTGCCATAATATTTACATTTTAATCATTAAACAATAAACACCTTTTATTCGCCAATCTCGACATGGTCTGATTTGTCGAAATAGTGTGTATGTAACAGTTCATGTGACTTATGTCCGCATGGTTCTCCAAGAAATTCTTGATACAACTTAATGATTGACGGATTTTCGTGTGACTTACGAATTGGTTTGTTACGGTCTTCTTCGTATATCGCATCGAAACGTTTCTTGATAATCTTGCTGTTACCATGGTGATAAGGCTGACCAGCACCGCCGATACAACCGCCAGGACATGCCATGACTTCTATAGCGTGGAATTGTTCATTACCTTCGCGAACTCTTTCCAACAATGTGCGGGCGTTGCTCAAACCGTGAGCGATACCGATATGTATTGGTGTACCGTTGAAGTCGACCCAAGCGTCGCGAACGCCTTCCAAGCCACGCAACTCTGTGAAGTCGATCTTTTCTAACTTCTTGCCTGTGAACACTTCGTAGGCTGTACGTGTAGCAGCTTCGATAACACCGCCAGTAGCACCGAATATCACAGCAGCACCTGTCGACTCGCCGAGAGGATCGTCGAAGTCTTGTGCTTCCACTTCTTTAAGGTCTAAGTTAAACTGTTTGATCAAGCGAGCTAACTCACGTGTCGAGAGAACGTAGTCAACGTCTGGATTGCCGTTTACGTAGAACTCTTCACGTTTACATTCATA
>SUWS01000001.1:0-27475 GCA_015061365.1 Lentimicrobiaceae bacterium
AAGAAAAAAAAGTAATGTTGAAAACCCGCCGGAGTTTTTATCGCGTCCGCTCTAAAAATCCGCTTTATTTATTTGATTTTCTGTAAGTTATACAGACGTGTGGGACGTACTGGACTCGAACCAGTGACCTCTGCCGTGTGAAGGCAGCGCTCTAAACCAACTGGGCTAACGTCCCGGCTTTAATAAAAAAACGCCTCATCGGGCGTTCTGTGTGGGGCGAACAAGGATCGAACTTGTGACCTCATGCCTGTCAAGCATGCGCTCTAAACCAACTGAGCTACCGTCCCATTTGCGAGTGCAAAGATACAACATTTTTTTATTCCTCCAAATATTTTTTATTCAATTTTTTATTTTATTTTTGAATTTTCTAAATCTATTATTATGAATAAAGTTAAGTACCTATTTATCATTATGTTCCTGCTTAACGGCATATTCACCATCAATGCGCAGGAAAAGAAAAATTTTGAATTAGCCGACATTTATGAACGTCCTACATTCCGTATGAAAGGCGTTGCTGGCATGAATCCTATGAAAGATGGCAACACTTACGCCACTCTCGAAAAAGGAAAACTTAATATCTATAACTATAAAACCGGTAAAATGGTCAAGACTCTCTTCGATATGAGAGAACTTATCCTACCAGGTGATTCTGTGGCTACCCCTTTATATTCGACATACACTCTAAGCGATGACGAATCAAAGGTCTTGTTTATGAATAATTATAATCCAATCTATCGTCATTCATACACGGCAGATTTTTACGTCTATGACATTAATAATAAGGTGTTGTCACCTCTCTCAGAAAACGGATCCCAGCGTCTCGCTACTTTTTCTCCAGATGCTACAAAGGTAGCTTTCATGCGCGACAACAATCTTTTCATAAAAGATCTTAAAACAAACGAAGAGTTCCAGTTTACTCACGATGGTAAGTGGAACCATATCATTAACGGAGCTCCAGATTGGGTCTATGAAGAAGAGTTCGGTTTCGCTCAAGGATTCTTCTGGTCGCCAGACAGCAAGAAAATCGCTTATTATAAGTTCGACGAATCTGATGTCGTTGAATACAATATGCAGATGTTTGACGGACTTTATCCTTACGATTACAAATTCAAATACCCTAAAGCAGGTGAAGACAACTCGATAGTGGAAGTTTATGTCTATGACGTAGAATCAGGTAAGACAACGAAGATGAACACAGGTGAAGAAACAGACATCTACCTTCCAAGAATGAAATGGACACAGGATCCTAACGTCTTGGCAATTCAAAGACTGAACCGCCATCAAAACCATCTTGAAATTTTAGCAGCAGATGCAACAACAGGTGAGGCATCAGTTTTTTATGATGAAACAAATCCTTATTATATCGACATCACCGACAATTGGACTTTCCTTGAAGACGGCAACAGATTTTTAATGACAAGTGAAAAAGACGGATACAATCATATATATCTGTATCTGATGGACGGCACTGAAGTAAAACAACTAACCGATGGCGAATGGGAAGTGACAGAAGTATATGGCTTCGACGGAAAGGAAGTCTATTTCCAAGCTGCAAAAAACAGCTCGATAGAACGTCAGATTTACGCTGTGAACCTAAAAGGCGAGATGCGCACATTAATTAATAAGGTAGGTACCAATCATGCCAACTTCAGTTCGAATTTCAAATATTTAATCAATATCAATTCAAGCGTCGAGCAACCTCGTCAATATGTTCTTTTCGACAACAAAGGTAAAGAAGTCAGAATGCTAGAAGATAACAAGGAGTTTTCTGAAAGAATGAAGGAATACAACTTGGGTAAAAAGGAATTCATCACAATCACCGACCCAGCATTCACTTTGCCAGACGGAACACAGATTGAAATGGAGACATGGCGCATCTTACCTCCGGATTTCGATCCAAACAAAAAATATCCGGTTTTGATTTATGTTTATGGCGGACCTGGACATCAGACCGTCAACAACGCTTGGGGTAGCGATGATTATGCTTGGATGCAACTGCTCGCCCAAAGAGGAATTATCTGTGTCTCTATCAACAACAGAGGCGGCGGAGCGAGAGGTGAAGTCTTCAAGAAAATGACTTACCAACAATTAGGAAAATACGAAACCGAAGACATGATTACATTAGCGAAATATATGGCGGCGCAACCGTATGTAAATCCGGAAAAGATCGCTATCTACGGATGGAGTTACGGCGGCTTCATGGCAACATCAGGTATTACAAAAGGTGCGGATTACATAAGTACAGCCGTTGCAGTTGCTCCAGTAACAAACTGGCGTTATTATGACAACATTTATACAGAGAGATTTATGCGCACTCCACAGGAGAATCCTTCTGGTTACGACGACAACTCACCAATCAATTTTGTGGATAAATTAAAAGGAAACTATTTGTTATGCCACGGCAGCGGCGATGACAATGTTCATTTTCAGAACGCGATGGAGCTCATCAAGGCATTAATCTCAGAAGGAAAACAATTTGATCTGATGGTATATCCAAACAAAGATCATAGTATATATGGCAGATATGAGCAAGAAGGCAACGATGTGAGAATGCATCTGTTCGAAAAAATCAATAATTTCTTATTTGAAAATCTTTTGGAAAATTAATTGTTTATTTAGAAAAAATTAATTATTTTTGCACCCGCTTAGAAAAAACGATTTTAGTTTAACAAATTTAAAGAAAGAGAGAGTATTAACATGATTATTGTTCCTGTAAAAGAAGGCGAAAGCATTGATCGCGCTCTGAAACGTTACAAGAGAAAGTATGAAAAAACTGGTGTTGTAAAAGAATTACGTAACCGTCAAAAATTCACAAAACCTTCAATCATTAAGCGTGAACAACGCATGAAGGCGATCTACGTTCAGCAGCTCCGTCAAGCAGAAGAAAACAACTAATTGATTGTTTGCGCTTTTTGCAAGAATGATTTCAGAAAAAAAACTTCGTCCACAAGGGCGAAGTTTTTTTTACATAAATATTGCTTTTTCCAAATAACTTTATTATCTTTGACGCATAAATGACTCTTATGCTACAAAGATTCTTAAGACATATCGAAACTGAAAAACGTTACTCTGTCCATACAGTCAACGCATACAAACGGGATCTTGAGCAATTCAGCGATTTTGTTAAAATAAATTATGAAATTAATGATCTTCTTTCCATCGATTCAGAAATAATCCGCTCATACATCATTAATATGAAAGATTCCGGATTAGAAAACAGAAGTGTAAACAGAAAAATATCAAGTCTAAGAACTTTTTACACATATTGCATAAGGGAAAAAGAAATAGAAATATCACCATTAACGGAAATCAAGTCGTTGAAACAACCAAAAGAGTTGGTGAAATTTGTTCCGGAACATGATATGCAGAACATCACGTTCGAAGATTCAGAAGATTTCGTTATCAGGAGAAATGAATTGATAATAGAGATTCTCTATCAAACAGGTATCAGACAAACAGAATTACGAGCTCTGACCGATGCAGACATTGACAGAAATAAACATACGATAAAAGTCTTAGGTAAAAGGAACAAAGAGAGAATCATCCCAATTGAGAGAGATTTGATGATGTTAATTGAACGATATATAAAATTGCGTGACAAACAATTTCCCGAAAGGAAAAACGTTAAATTAATTGTTAATGATAAAGGTGGAGAAACAAGTCCTAAGTTTATCTACACTATCGTTCATAAAATTCTCATGGAGGTAACAACAGTGGAGCAAAAAAGTCCGCATGTTCTGCGACACACATTTGCGACACATCTATTAAACAGAGGAGCTGACATAAGGGCGATACAAAAGATGTTAGGGCACAACAGTTTAAGCTCGACACAGGTTTATACACATAATACGATTGAAAAATTAAAAGACACATATAAAAAAGCACATCCATACGGAGATAAATGAAAAAAACAGTCGAAAGACATATTATTATTTAACCAATTAAAACGGAGGTTACTATGAAAATCAACATCAATTCAGTACATTTCAAAGCTGACAAAAAACTCGAAGACTTCATTACACAGAAGGTAGAAAAAGTATGTTCAAAATTTGCGGACGTTATCGGCTCAGAAGTAACATTGAAATTAGACAACACTGATACGCCAGAAAATAAGATTGCAGATATAAGGATAATGCTAAAAGGTAACGATTTGTATGCAAGTAAGGTGAGCAAATCGTTTGAAGAGTCGATAGATTTGGCTATTGATGCACTAAAAAAACAAATGGAGAAGTATAAAGGTAAGTTACAGGAATAAGTTTAATGATTGAATCTCAATAATTTAGTTAAAATTACAAAAAAAATAGATTTTTTTTTAAGAAAACGTTTGTAGATTCAAGAAATATGATTATTTTTGCAAACCATTTCAGAGTACGACAGACCGATGAGATGGTTTGCATTTTAGTTCTTTTAAATAGTGAAAGAAAGGCCGGCGTAGCTCAGCGGTAGAGCACGTGATTTGTAATCTCGGGGTCGGGGGTCCAAATCCCTCCGCCGGCTCGAGTCAGTTCTTGAGAAAGAATTAGACGGGGGAGTCGCATAGTGGCAATTGCAACAGACTGTAAATCTGTCCTCGGATGAGTTCGGTGGTTCGAGTCCACCCTCCCCCACACAAGCGGAAGTAGCTCATTTGGCAGAGCGAAAGCCTTCCAAGCTTTAGGTAGCGGGTTCGAGCCCCGTCTTCCGCTCAAAACGAAAGCCAGCGTAGCTCAGGGGTAGAGCACTTCCTTGGTAAGGAAGGGGTCACGAGTTCAAATCTCGTCGCCGGCTCTTCAAGAAGAGAAAGAAATTAAATATTAACCTTAAGTAAAATAAATAGCTATGGCAAAAGAAAAATTCGAAAGGACAAAACCACACGTCAATATTGGTACAATCGGCCACGTTGACCACGGTAAGACAACCTTAACAGCAGCTATCACATTACACCTTTCAAAAAAAGGTTTATCAGAAGTTAAGTCATTCGACTCAATCGACGCTGCTCCAGAAGAAAAAGAAAGAGGTATCACCATTAATACAGCTCACGTAGAGTACCAAACAGAAAAACGTCACTATGCACACGTTGACTGTCCTGGTCACGCTGACTACGTTAAGAACATGGTTACAGGTGCTGCTCAGATGGACGGTGCTATCATCGTTGTTGCTGCAACAGATGGTCCTATGCCACAAACACGTGAGCACATCCTCCTCGCTCGTCAGGTTGGTGTTCCAAGATTAGTTGTTTTCTTGAACAAATGTGACTTGGTTGACGACCCAGAATTGTTAGAACTCGTTGAAATGGAAGTTAGAGATTTATTGTCAACATACGAATTTGATGGTGACAACACTCCTATCATCCGTGGTTCAGCTCTCGGTGGATTGAATGATGATCCAACATGGGCTCCAAAAATCGACGAATTGATGGATGCATGTGACACATGGATTCCAGAACCAGAAAGATTAGTTGACAAACCGTTCTTGATGCCAATCGAAGACGTTTTCTCAATCACTGGTCGTGGTACAGTTGCTACAGGTCGTATCGAAACTGGTATCATTAAAGTTGGTGACCCAGTTGACATCATCGGTATGGGCGCTGAAAAACTCAAATCAGTTGTTACAGGTGTTGAAATGTTCCGTAAACTTTTGGACGAAGGTGAAGCTGGTGATAACGCAGGTCTCTTACTCCGTGGTATAGACAAAGACGAAATCCGTCGTGGTATGGTTATCGCAAAACCAGGTTCAATCAAACCTCACAACCACTTCAAAGGTGAAGTTTACGTTCTTTCAAAAGAAGAAGGTGGTCGTCACACTCCATTTAGAAACAAATATCGTCCTCAATTCTACTTCAGAACAACAGACGTTACAGGCGAAATCTTATTACCAGAAGGTATGGAAATGGTTATGCCAGGTGACCACGTTACAATCGAAGTAAACTTGATTTCAGAAATCGCTATGGACAAAGGTCTCCGTTTCGCTATCCGTGAAGGTGGTAGAACAGTTGGTTCAGGTCAGGTTATCGAAATCATTGAAGATTGATAAATTGATAAATAAATAGGGTGCTTGAAAAACAGCACCCAATACACAGGCATAGCTCAATTGGTAGAGTAGTGGTCTCCAAAACCATTGGTTGAGGGTTCGAGTCCTTCTGCCTGTGCAAGTAAATAAAAATAATAGTTCAAACAAAATGAAAAGGTTTATAAACTACGTTAAAGAATGTTATACTGAGTTAGTCGAGAAGACATCTTGGCCAACTTGGAAAGAACTCCAAAGTAGTGCAATCGTCGTATCCATTGCTTCCCTAATAATCGCTCTTGTGGTTTATCTGATGGATAAGTCTTTTGAAACATTATTAGAAAGTTTTTATCGTATTTTCTAATATTGGTGTTTGATCTAATGTAGTCAACATTCTAATTACTTTAATTATCTACAGAAATGAGTGAACAGAACGAAAAAAAGTGGTATGTCATAAGAGCTGTAAGCGGTAAGGAAAAGAAAGTTAAAGAATACCTTGACGCTGAAATTTCAAGACGTGCAGATTTGCAAGATTTGGTTTCACAGGTTCTTATTCCGACCGAAAAAGTTTACTCAGTAAGAAACGGCAAGAAAATTAGCAAGGAAAGAAATTATCTTCCTGGCTATGTTTTGATTGAAGCTGTTTTGTCTGGTGAAGTAACACACCTTGTTAAAGATACTCCTAACGTGTTAGGATTCTTAGGAACAAAGGGCGAGGCTGATCCTTTACGTCCATCAGAAGTAATGCGTATTCTCGGTAAAGTAGATGAGCTTACAGAGATGGGTGAAGGAAGCGAATTATCGTTCATTGTAGGTGAAACTGTAGTGGTGAACGACGGACCATTCAGTAGTTTTAGTGGCATAATAGAAGAGGTTAACGAAGAGAAGAAAAAGCTCAAAGTTATGGTAAAGATCTTCGGTCGTAAGACTCCATTAGAACTCAGTTATTTTCAGGTAAAAAGAGAGTAGTTAAGAATATTGAAATTTTTGTTTTCATTTAACTTTTATAAAAATTAAAATGAAAGAAGTAAGCGGATTAATTAAACTGCAAATCAAAGGAGGAGCCGCTAATCCTGCACCACCTGTTGGTCCAGCATTGGGTCAAAAAGGTGTTAACATCATGGAGTTTTGCAAGCAATTCAATGCTCGTACACAAGATCAAGCTGGAAAAGTACTTCCAGTTATTATTACTGTGTATAAGGACAAATCATTTGATTTCATTGTCAAAGCTTCACCAGTTGCTGCTTCAGTGTTAGAAGCTGCTAAAATTGCAAAAGGATCTAAAGAACCTAACCGTTCAAAAGTAGGATCGATGAGCTGGGATACAGTTCGTAAAATTGCTGAAGATAAAATGAAGGACTTAAATTGCTTCACAATAGAATCAGCAATGAGCATGGTAGCAGGTACAGCACGTAGTATGGGTGTTAAGATTACAGGCGAATCACCTTTAAAGTAAGACAAAGTCTTAAGCATTTGTAGAACACAAAAAAAGAAATTATCAAATGGCAAAAGTATCTAAAAAAAGAAAAGAAGCTTTAGCTAAGTTCGACAAAAGAAAGGTTTACTCCTTGACAGAAGCGGTTGATGTCGTGAAACAAATCACTTACACCAAGTTTGATGCCTCTGTAGACTTGAATGTACGTTTGGGTGTTGACCCACGTAAAGCCAATCAAATGGTACGTGGTAGCGTAACACTTCCTCACGGAACAGGTAAAGTTGTTCGCGTTTTGGTGCTTTGTACACCAGATAAGGAACAAGAAGCAAAGAACGCCGGTGCAGATTTCGTCGGATTAGAGGATTATATCCAAAAGATTAAAGACGGATGGACCGATGTTGATGTGATTATCACAATGCCTACTGTTATGCCTAAAATTGGTGCGTTAGGACGTATCCTCGGTCCAAGAGGTTTGATGCCTAACCCTAAGACAGGTACAGTAACAATGGACATCGCTAAAGCTGTTCAAGAAGTAAAAGCCGGTAAGATTGATTTCAAAGTAGACAAATACGGAATCGTCGACGCTGGTATAGCAAAAGTCAGTTTCACCTCTGATAAGATTTATGATAACGCTAAAGAAGTTATCCAACAAATCATCAAGTTGAAACCAGCAGCAGCTAAAGGTACTTACATCAAGAGCATCTACATCTCCAGTACAATGAGTCCTGGCGTACAGGTAGATCCTAAATCAATAGCCCTCTAAACCTTTAATAAGTTATTGACATGAGAAAAGAAGATAAAGAAGTCATTATCAACTCGATTACAGAGCAATTGAATGCATGTCCAAATTTCTATTTGACTGATATCGCTGAATTAAATGCAGAGAAGACCAGCAATTTGAGAAGACAATGCTTCAATAGCAACGTCAAGCTTGTAATGGTAAAGAATGCATTGTTAAAGAAAGCTATGCAAAACACCGGCAGAGAATACGGTGATCTTTACAGTGTTATGAAGGGCACTACAGCTTTGATGTTGTCGGAAAACGGCAATGCTCCAGCAAAGTTGATAAAAAAATTCCGTAAAACGGATAGTCGTCCAATCTTAAAGGGCGCATACATAGAAGAATGCGTTTATGTTGGCGACAATATGCTCGATACATTAGTAAACATCAAGTCAAAGAACGAATTGATAGCAGACGTTGTAGCATTGTTACAATCACCTGCGAAGAATGTACTCGGTGCATTACAATCTGGTGGACATATACTCAGTGGTGTTGTTAAGACATTATCTGAAAGACCAGAATAAAAATAAAATAATAAAAAGAATAAAAAATAAATTTGTATAACAATTAAAAACTTAAAGAAATGGCAGATTTAAAAGCTTTTGCAGAACAATTAGTAAACCTTACTGTTAAAGAGGTTAATGAACTTGCCGCTATATTGAAAGAAGAATACGGTATCGAACCAGCAGCAGCAGCAGCAGTAGTAGCAGCTCCAGCAGCAGGCGATGCAGCTCCAGCAGCAGAAGAAAAAACATCATTCGATGTTATCCTCAAATCAGCTGGCGCACAAAAATTAGCAGTTGTAAAACTCGTTAAAGAATTAACAAGCCTCGGTTTGAAAGAAGCTAAGGAATTGGTTGACGCAGCTCCTAAAGCTATCAAAGAAGGTGTTAGCAAAGAAGAAGCTAATGCACTCGAATCAGCTCTTAAAGAAGCTGGTGCAGAAGTTGAAATTAAATAAGGATTTAATTTCCAAAAGACACAATGGGTATCAACCTCGACTCCAAATTGGAGTTGAGGTTTGTGCCTATGTTTAATTGTCTTAATCGATACCCTCTTATTTATATTTTAACAATAGCTCTTAACATTAAAAACATACACACTTTGGCAGATAAAATATTAGATAGAATCAGTTTCGCGTCAATTAAGAGACCTTTCGAATATCCAGATTTTTTGGATATCCAGTTGAAATCTTTCCACGATTTCTTCCAATTAGATACCAACCCAGATAATAGAAAAAACGAAGGTCTATTTAAAGTTTTCCAAGAAAACTTCCCTATCACCGACGCAAGAAACAATTTTGTACTCGAATTTCTCGATTACTATATTGATGCTCCACAATACAGCATCGCAGAGTGCATTGAACGCGGATTAAGTTATTGCGTAAGATTGAAAGCTAAACTTAGACTCTCGTGCACAGATGCCGAACATGAGGACTTTGAAACAAAAACTAATGATGTGTACCTTGGACTTATCCCGTATATGACTCCACAAGGTACTTTCGTCATAAATGGAGCTGAGCGTGTCGTAGTGTCACAATTACACCGTTCACCAGGTGTATTCTTCGGCTCAAGCGTCCACACTAATGGTACGACATTATATTCTGCCCGTATCATTCCTTTCAAAGGCTCTTGGATGGAGTTCTCAACGGATATCAGCAACGTTATGTATGCTTATATCGAAAGAAAAAAGAAATTACCTATTACAACATTGCTCCGCGCAATAGGCTATGAATCAGATAAAGACATTTTAGAAATCTTCAATCTCTCTGAAGAAATTAAGGTTTCTAAAACCGCTTTAAAGAAAGTTCTCGGTCGTAAACTTTCAGCAAGAGTGCTTCGCTCATGGTTCGAAGATTTTGTGAACGAGGAAACCGGCGAATGCGTTTCCATTGAACGTAACGAGTCAATTTTAGATCGTGGTACAGTGTTGGAAACAGAACATATAGACATCATTGTCAACTCAGGCGTTAAAACTATACTTCTCGACCGCGAAGATATTAACATATCAGATTACTCTATAGTATTTAACACCTTACAGAAAGATCCAACAAACTCTGAAAAAGAGGCTGTAGAATATATATACAGACAACTTCGTAACGCTGAACCACCAGATGAAGAAACAGCTCGTGGTATTATAGAGAAATTGTTCTTCTCGGATAAACGCTACGACTTGGGTGATGTGGGTCGCTACAGAATAAATAAGAAATTAGGACTCGAAATCGGATCAGATGTTAAAGTCCTGACAAAAGAAGATATCATAGCTATCATCAAGTATCTTATTGACTTGTCAAATAGCAAAGCAGAGGTAGACGATATTGACCACTTGAGCAACCGTCGTATCAGAACTGTAGGTGAACAATTGTATTCTCAATTCGGCGTCGGATTGGCACGTATGGCACGTACTATCCGTGAAAGAATGAATGTTCGTGACAATGAGAACTTTTCACCAACAGACCTCATCAATGCAAAAACATTATCATCAGTAATAAATTCATTCTTTGGAACAAATCAGTTGTCCCAATTTATGGATCAGACAAACCCATTGTCGGAAGTAACACACAAACGCCGTATTTCAGCATTGGGTCCTGGTGGTTTGTCACGTGATCGTGCGGGCTTCGAAGTTCGTGACGTTCACTACACACACTACGGTCGTCTTTGTACTATCGAAACACCTGAAGGTCCTAACATCGGTCTTATCTCATCACTTTGTGTATTCGCTAAAATCAACAACTTAGGTTTCATAGAAACACCATACCGTAAAGTTGTTGATGGAGTCGTTGATTTCGAAAATCCGCCAGTATACCTTACTGCCGAAGAAGAAGAAGAAAAGATCATCGCACAAGCAGGTACACCGATGGATGACAACGGCAAGATCACCGAAGAAATGATCAAGGTTCGTTACGTTGCCGACTATCCTATTGTCACACCACAGGAAATAGACCTCATAGATGTTGCGCCAAACCAGATATCGTCAATAGCTGCTTCATTAATTCCATTCTTGGAACACGATGACGCTAACCGTGCTTTGATGGGATCCAACATGATGCGTCAGGCAGTACCATTAATGAATCCGGAAGCACCTATCGTCGGTACAGGCATCGAACATTATGTCGCTAAAGATTCTCGTACAATCGTCGAGGCAGAAGGTGAAGGTGAAGTAGTATTTGTCGACTCAACAAAAATCGTTATCAAGTACGACAGAACAGACAAGGAAAGACTTGTAAGTTTTGATGGCGATGAAAAGACATATAATTTAATTAAATACGCTAGAACTAACCAAAGTACAAGCATCAACCAGAAGCCGATCGTCAAGAAAGGTCAAAAGGTTACTAAAGGACAAATCCTTACAGAAGGTTATGCTACACAAGGTGGTGACTTGGCACTCGGACGTAACCTTATGGTAGCATTTATGCCATGGAAAGGTTACAATTATGAGGACGCTATCGTTATCTCAGAGCGTATAGTAAGAGAAGACTTATTCACATCAATACATATAGAAGAATTCACTCTTGAAGTCCGCGATACTAAACGTGGTCTCGAAGAGTTAACAAACGACATTCCTAACGTAAGTGCTGAAGCAACAAAAGACTTGGATGAAAATGGTCTCATCCGCGTCGGTGCTGAAGTGACAGAAGGTGATATATTAATAGGTAAGATTACTCCTAAGGGAGAAACAGATCCTACACCAGAAGAAAAATTACTCAGAGCGATCTTCGGAGACAAGGCAGGTGATGTTAAGAACGCCTCTCTCAAAGCAGGACCGTCAATGAAAGGTGTCGTTATCGGCAAACGTTTGTTCTCACGCATAGTGAAAGATCGTAAAGCAAAAGCAAAAGATAGAGACATTATAGCGGAGATAGACCTCGAATGCCAACGCGAAATCTCTGCACTGAAAGAAAGACTTATCGAAAAATTGATGAGTCTCCTCGCAGGCAGAACGTCGTTAGGTGTCCACAACAACTTCAAAGAAGTAGTCATACCTAAGAAAATCAAGTTCTCACACAAAGCCTTGATGAACATTGATTATATGACTGTAAATCCATACAAGTGGACTACAGATCCAGAACTCAATGATTTAGTTGTAAAGACCATCAACAACTACAATGTGAGATGTAAAGAAATACTCGGTGTATATAGCCGTAGAAAGAATGTTGCGAGCGTAGGTGATGAATTACCTAACGGTATAGTCCAAATGGCAAAAGTATATGTTGCTCAAAAACGTAAGCTAAACATCGGTGATAAGATGTCAGGTCGTCACGGTAACAAAGGTATCGTTTCGAGAGTGGTACGCGATGAGGATATGCCATTCTTAGCTGACGGAACACCAGTCGACATCGTCTTGAATCCTCTTGGTGTGCCATCACGTATGAACTTGGGACAAATCTATGAGACAGTCTTAGGTTGGGCTGGCAAGAAACTTGGCGTCAAGTTCGCTACACCAATCTTCGACGGAGCGACATTGGAGCAGATCAACGACTATATGAAACAAGCCGGACTTCCTGAAAATGGTAGCGTCCAACTTTATGACGGCGGCACAGGCAATCCGTTCGACCAAAAAGCAACAGTAGGATACATATATATGCTTAAGTTGCACCACATGGTTGATGATAAGATGCACGCACGTTCAATAGGACCTTACTCATTGATCACACAACAACCATTAGGTGGTAAGGCACAATTCGGCGGTCAACGTTTCGGAGAAATGGAAGTATGGGCTCTCGAAGCATTCGGAGCAAGTAACATCCTTCAAGAAATATTGACAGTGAAATCTGACGACGTGAACGGAAGAGCTAAGGCTTACGAAGCTATCGTTAAGGGCGACAGTATGCCAACACCGGGCATCCCAGAATCATTCAATGTTTTAATCCATGAATTACGTGGACTCGGACTTGAAATTACGTTTGAATAATAATGTTCTATAATAGTAACCTTATATATGGCATTAAATAAGAACACAATAAACAGCAACTTTTCCAAGATTACAGTTAGTCTTGCATCACCTGAGTCGATAGAAAAACGCTCATACGGCGAGGTTCTTAAACCAGAGACAATAAACTATCGTACATATAAACCAGAACGCGATGGTTTGTTCTGCGAAAAAATCTTCGGTCCTGTAAAAGACTGGGAATGTCATTGCGGAAAGTATAAACGTATCCGTTATAAGAATATCACCTGCGACCATTGCGGCGTGGAAATCACGGAAAAGAAAGTTAGACGTGAACGTACAGGTCATATCAAATTGGTCGTGCCTGTAGCTCACATTTGGTACTTCCGCTCCCTACCTAATAAAATCGGTGCGTTGCTCGGAATCCAAACTAAGAAGTTGGATAGCATCATATACTACGAACGCTATGTCGTTATTCAACCAGGTGTCAAGGAACAAGATGGCATCAATTATCTCGATTTCCTTACAGAAGAGGAATATCTCGACATAATGGAGTCTCTTCCAATAGAAAACCAATATCTGCCTGAAGATGACCCTAACAAGTTCATAGCTAAGATGGGTGCTGAAGCTATATATGACCTTTTGTCACGTCTCGACTTAGATAAAATGTCATACGAACTTCGCGATAAGGCAAGTAAAGAGAAAGCTCAACAACGTAAACAAGAGGCTCTTAAACGTCTCCAAGTTTTTGAAGCTTTCCGCGATGCCCAGAAACGTATCGAAAACCGTCCTGAATGGATGATCCTCAAAGTCATCCCAGTCATACCTCCAGAGTTGAGACCATTAGTGCCTCTCGATGGCGGACGTTTCGCTACATCAGACCTTAACGACTTATATCGCCGCGTCATCATACGTAACAATCGTCTGAAACGTCTTATAGAAATCAAAGCTCCAGACGTAATTATGCGTAATGAGAAACGTATGCTCCAAGAAGCAGTCGACTCATTGTTAGATAACTCACGTAAATCAAGTGCAGTTAAAACTGACTCTAATCGTCCTCTTAAATCATTAAGCGATAGCTTGAAAGGTAAACAGGGACGTTTCCGTCAGAACTTGCTCGGTAAACGTGTAGACTATTCAGGACGTTCTGTTATCGTTGTAGGTCCAGAACTCGACATGCACGAATGCGGTCTTCCTAAGGATATGGCAGCAGAACTTTACAAACCATTCATCATCCGTAAGATGATCGAACGTGGTATTGTTAAGACTGTTAAGTCGGCAAAGAAAATCGTCGACCGTAAGGATCCTGTTGTATGGGACATATTGGAAAATGTATTGAAAGGTCATCCTATATTGTTGAACCGTGCTCCTACATTGCACCGTCTCGGTATCCAAGCCTTCCAACCGAAACTTGTAGAAGGTAAGGCTATACGTCTTCACCCTCTCGTATGTACAGCTTTCAACGCTGACTTCGACGGTGACCAGATGGCTGTACACTTGCCACTCGGTAACGCGGCTGTACTCGAGGCTCAGATATTAATGTTAGCATCGCACAACATTTTGAACCCTGCTAACGGCGCACCTATCACAGTGCCTTCTCAAGACATGGTTCTCGGTTTGTATTATATAACAAAACCTCGTAAGAGCACTCCGGAACATCCTGTCAAAGGTGAAGGAAAGACCTTCTATTCTCCAGAAGAAGTCATCATCGCCTATAACGAAAAGAAAGTGGATATGCACGCCATCATATACGTCAGTGTCGATGTACGTAAAGATGACGGTTCTATCGTAAACGAAAAGATAGAAACAACAGTAGGTCGCGTTCTTTTCAATGAGGTCGTACCTAAAGAGTTTGGATTCATAAACAAGTTATTAAATAAGAAAGCTCTCCGCGATATTATCGGCGTGATGGTAAAACTCCTCGGAACAGCAACGACAACCAAATTCTTGGACGCAATCAAGAATATGGGTTATGAAATGGCTTTCAGAGGCGGTTTGTCATTTAACTTAGGTAACGTCTTGGTACCTTCAGTGAAAGAAGAATTAATCCAAGAAGCAAACGAAGAAGTCGCTAATATCCGTGAAGAATATAATATGGGTTTCATCACTTCAAACGAACGTTACAACAAGATCATCGACATTTGGGGTCACGTCGTAACCAAGTTGACAGAAGAAGTTATGACACTCCTTCCTAAAGATGACCAAGGATTCAACCCTGTATATATGATGTTGGATTCTGGTGCTCGTGGTTCAAAAGAACAGATTCGTCAGCTCTGCGGCATGAGAGGTTTGATGGCAAAACCACAGAAATCATCAGCTGCCGGCGGTGCTGAAATCATTGAGAACCCTATCTTGTCAAACTTCAAAGAAGGTCTCTCTGTTCTTGAATACTTCATCTCAACTCACGGTGCACGTAAGGGTCTTGCAGATACCGCTTTGAAGACAGCTGACGCTGGTTACTTGACACGTCGTCTCGTCGACGTCGCTCACGACGTAATTATTAATGAGAAAGACTGTGGTACACTTCGCGGCTTGACAATTAGCGCATTACGCAGAGGTGATGAAATAATAGAATCATTATACGACAGAATCTTGGGACGTGTTGCTCTTCACGACATCTTCCATCCACAAACAGGTGAGCTTATCATCAATGGTGGCGAAGAAATTACTGAAGACATCGCTAAGAAGATCACAGAATCACCAATAGAAAGCGTAGAAATTCGTTCCGTATTGACTTGCGAATCAAAACGTGGCGTTTGTGCAAACTGCTACGGACGTAACCTCTCATCAGGTAAACTCGTCCAAAGAGGCGAAGCTGTGGGCGTTATCGCTGCTCAGTCAATCGGTGAACCTGGTACACAGCTTACATTGCGTACCTTCCACCAAGGTGGTACAGCTTCAACAACATCTGACGATTCATCAATCAAGGCTAAATATAACGGTATCCTCGAAATTGATGAACTCCGTGTCGTAGATTACGTTGAAGATTCAGTAGATCCATTAACAGGTGAAAACAAACAATACCAAGTTGTAGTAGGACGTTCTGCCGAAATGAAGATTATCGACAAGAAGACAGGTGTAGCTCTTACAACAGCTAACATCCGTTACGGTTCTAAACTTTACATAAAGGCAGGTACAGAAGTTAATGCAGGAGATCTCATCTGCGAATGGGACCCATACAACGCTTTGATACTCTCAGAATATCCAGGTAAGGTACAATATGAAAATATCGTTGAAGGCGTCACATTCCGTAGTGAATCAGACGAACAAACTGGATATAACGAAAGAGTCATCATCGAAGGTCGTAAGCAAAGTAAGAACCCTTCTATCTCGATCTTGGATAAGAAAGGTGAGATCATCAAGACATACGACTTGCCAGTAGGCGCTCATATCATGGTTGAAGACGGATCTAAGATTAAGGCTGGTGATATGCTCGTCAAGATTCCACGCGCAACAGGTAAATTGGGCGACATCACCGGTGGTCTTCCACGTGTTACAGAATTGTTCGAGGCTCGTAACTCATCCGAACCTGCAGTCGTATCAGAAATCGATGGCGTCGTTTCGTTTGAAAAGAAACTCGTCCGCGGTAATCGTAAAGTCATCATCACATCAAAGACTGGTGAACAGAAAACATATCTCATCCCAACATCAAAACAGATTCTTGCACAAGAAAATGACTTTATGAAAGCAGGTCAGCCATTGTCGGATGGTGCTATAACACCAGCTAACATCCTCGCTATCGAAGGTCCTATGAAGGTACAAGAATTTATCGTTAACGAAATTCAGGAAGTATATCGTTCACAAGGTGTAACTATCAACGGTAAACACTTTGAAGTCATCGTACGTCAAATGATGCGTAAGGTGGAAATCGATGATCCGGGCGACACACGTTTCCTCGAAGGCGAACTCGTCAGCAAGCTCACATTCCAAGAATGTAACGACGAAATCTTCGGAAAAGTCATCGTTACAGAAAGCGGCGATTCTGAAAACCTCGTTAATGGTCAGATGATTACAGTAAGAAAACTCCGTGAAGAGAACTCACTCTTGAAACGTAAAGATAAGAAACTTGTAGAAGCTCGCGACGCTCAACCAGCAACAGCGCACCAAGTGTTACAAGGTATCACAAGAGCAGCTCTTCAAACAGAAAGTTTCATCTCTGCTGCATCATTCCAGGAAACCACAAAGGTCTTGACATTAGCAGCTATCAACGCTAAGTCTGATACCCTCGAAGGTATGAAAGAAAATGTCATCGTCGGTCATAAGATCCCTGCTGGTACAGGTTTACGCGAATATGACGACTTGATCGTTGGTTCTCGTGACGACTATGAACCAATAGTTAATATTGACAAAGAGGAAGATGACAATAATGATGTTGTAATGGTAGAAGAAGTTATCGTTGAATAATGATAACTGAGTAATAAAAGAAGGTCAGTTAATTAGCTGACCTTTTTTTGTAATTATATATTACATTTGTAAACGAATAAATTATATTATCACTATGGAAAATAACAACAATAAGAATCAAATTAACATCGAGCTAACCGATGAAATAGCTGAAGGTATCTACTCAAATTTGGCAGTAATCGCACATTCTTCAACAGAATTTATCGTCGATTTTATTAAACTTATGCCAGCTTCACCCAAAGCAAAAGTGAAATCAAGAATCATATTGACACCACAAAACGCTAAACGTCTGTATAAAGCATTAGCCGATAATATAAACAAATATGAACAGACACATGGTCCGATAAAAGATGTCAATGAGAAGATGCCTCCATTCACCATGGGAGGTCCTGCTGCACAGGCATAATATAACTGTTGACATATATACATTAAATGTAAAAATAAAAGCACCTGGAAAAAACCAAGTGCTTTTTAATTTTGGTAGCTTTATAATGCTGTACCTTAGCCTGACATAGAAATGTCGGCTTTTTATATCACTTATATGAACTCGATATTGTTCTCTGTGGTATATTTCTCACAGTAGTGGCATCTCAGTTTTACCTTGCCGTCTTCGTCTTTCAATACTGTGAACTTAGTAGGGACGCTTTCTTTGTTTGTCACGCAGTTGGGGTTGAAGCATTTAACGATAGTGTCTATATGTTCAGGAGCTTCAATCTTATGTTTTGTCGTCACTTCATAATTCTTGATTTCGATAAGAGACGCTTTTGGCGCTACAAGTGCGATTTTGTTGATGTCTTCAGGAGCGAAATATTTATCGCTTATTTTTATGATGCCTTTTTTGCCATATTTCTTACTATCTAAATTTGTTCCGAAATAGACTGAGTTCTTTGAATGTTCAAGGTCTAAAATCTTAATGACCTCAAATACTTTGTCTGCTGGAATATGGTCGATTACGGTTCCGTTTTCTATTGCCGATACAATAAGTTCTTTTCTTTTTTCCATGATTCTAAAGTCTTAAAAAGTTAAAAATGATGTAACCTTGTTTTATTTAAGTCCAAGTATTGCAGCGATTAAAGCTTGACGTACATACAATCCGTTTTGAGCTTGTTGGAAGTAGTAAGCTTTTGGGTTAGGATCGACGTCAGTATGGATTTCATTGACGCGAGGTAGCGGGTGAAGGATGCGGCAGTTAGGTTTGGAATTATCTAACATTTCGTTACGCAAGATGTAGGAATTCTTTACTTTTTCGTATTCCAACGGGTCTGGGAAGCGTTCGCGTTGAACTCTTGTCATGTAAATAATGTCTGAGTGAGGGATCACTTCTTCGAGTTCTGTATATTCGTGATATTCGAGACCTGCGTTCTTAATATATTGAATTACAGTTGATGGCATTTTTAATTCGACAGGAGATACGAAGTTGAACTTGGCGTTGAAGTTACACATTGCCTGAACGAGACTATGGACTGTACGTCCATATTTCAAATCACCTACCATAGTAATCTCAAGATTTTCGAGAGTGCCTTGAGTCTTTCTTATTGAGTATAGGTCGAGGAGGCATTGTGTTGGGTGTTGGTTAGAACCGTCACCAGCATTGATGATAGGCACTTTAGATACTTCAGAAGCATAACGTGCTGAACCGTCGACAGGGTTGCGCATTACGATAAGGTCGGCGTAACTTGCGACCATCATAATCGTGTCTTTCAATGACTCTCCCTTTTGGAGACTGGTTCCCGCGGTGCTGCTGAAACCGATAACGTTTCCACCTAAAAGTTGGATGGCTGTTTCGAAGCTGAGTCTTGTTCTCGTTGAAGGTTCAAAGAACAACGAAGCGATGACTCTGCCGTTTAACAAGTTCTGAAGACGATTTTTTTCGAAGTCTTCTGCGATGTCGAGTATGTGACAAATCTCTTCCGGAGTGTAGTCGTAAATGGAAATGAGACTACGGTTTTTAAGTGAAATAGACATTGTTGTTATGATTTAGAGTTAAATTATTAATATTTCTTAACAAATGGCACAAAAAAAAGACGGCTTCAAAAACCGTCCGCAAAAAATAAAGAAACATAAAATTGAATTTACATCCTTGTAAATCCTTGTCTTTTAAGTTCAATGATAATGTTCTGTTCTGTGTCATCAAAGTGCAAAGTTATGAATTTTTTATTATGAAGCAACAAAAAAATCATATTTTTTTTATGAAAAAAATACTTGACAAATACGATTTTTGATATTATATTTGCAATGTTGAAACCTTAATAAAATGTGAAGAGAGGAGGTGTTGAATATGGATGTAGTATAATTGTGATACGTTAGCCTTTTAAGGAAAAATTAGAATTTAATTAACCAAAATTTATTATTTATGAAACGACATTTTTTAATTCAATCAATTTTATTTATCGTAGGAATAGTTACGCTGACGGCGGTCCTTTTTGCATGTAAGAAAGATAAACTTACTGAACCACCTATTAATAATAATGAATCAGCGTCGTACGATTCAAAGACAAATCTCATTGTAGAGAGAATCAAGAGATTTGACAATCAACTGAAAGACATAAAGAAGGGTGTATATAGATCAGACGTTTATGTAGATGTCGACAGTGCGATATGGAACATAGAGTCGCTATTTAACACAACCTACTCTTTCCCGGAAAAGAATTACGTTGAAAAGACGATACAAGAACTGACCTTCGATGTTGATACGTATAATAATATGTTGTCGATGAACGATGTCAGTGTATTGTATGATAACATAGTTACATCGGTGCGGGAGGCGTATCGTAATGATGGCTTTACATCCGACAAAGGACTGATGTCAATATTTATCGAAAAGGAAGATGTACGATCTGGCGGTGTCAGTGTCAAAGTAGTGGTGGTGAGTGGAAAGACTGATTATCAACATCACGACTACGAACCTATTTTGTTTGGGCCATTCGATAAATATGCCTGTTGGTATTATGGTGAATATGGAGGATCCTGTGACGATCCAACCATAATGACAGACGCTGCTGAGCTTTTGGAGGATACGATTAATTATGTTTATGGTTATAAACCGGATAATCAGATCGACCGTAGAAATATTTATGTAAATCTGCAAAGTGTATTCCTATATGGTAACGAATATAAGAATCCTTCCGGTACAGACTATTATCTTTTCTATAAGGAAAACTGCGATATCGAGGAGCTGTATCTCGATGCTAACGAACTGAATGAGTACTATTATGCGGAAGTTGATGTGATATTGAATATTGTCCCTAATGATCCAAAGTATTCTCCTTCAATGCCAGAAGACTGGATTTTCATGGAAGTCAATATCGATGGAGTAAGTGCATATCAGGATGTAGGACCGGTTTATATGCATAATAATTATATCTTTTACGGATCAAAATATTCCGTAAGTAAAGATGAGTTCGGAATACAGAAAGATCTATTGTATAACTAAATAAGAAAAATTATGAGAAGTGTTATTGCATTATTATTTGTTATTATGGTGAATGTTGCCGCTTATGCCCAGAAATGGACTATAGAATATAATTCTGGTGAAGGTGTTTCCCACATCTTCATATCTGGCGACAATTCAGAAAATTATGATTACTTTGTCGGATTTTATGATGAAGATCTGTCAGGCTTGGATATTGCGTCGGCAATCTGTGTCGATGAAAACGGTAATTATAAAGACAGAGTGTTCTGGCGGGATTACGCTAAATCCAAGTTTACAGATGCGTTAAGCATTGGAAATGGTAATGTCTTCGTGTCGGGTTATTATAGCGATGATATTTCGTCAGAACTATATGAGAAACTATGGGTGGCGATTCTGAATCCCGATCTGGAAATTATCTCTGAACGATATGTGGATTTAGAGGAACCATACATTACATATTGTGGCTATACATACACTTTGAGAAACGATGATGATGAAATAGTGCTTCTTACACGAGTGTCAGATTACGAATCGTATGAAGATGGTTATTTTGATTACGTCTTTTACACTTTCGACGATTCATGTAATATGACAGAATCTTCTTATCTTGAAAATGAAACGCATAGAAGTGATATTACAGATTTTACCTTGGTGCCTGATATAAGACAATATGCTATTTTCGGCAACGGAATGGATGCTTCCGGTATGAGTAATGTAATTTATGTTGACGAAGACTTCAATTATTTGTCGTTGGAGTTCTTTGATGACATGGATGATTATCCAGATCTGATGCTTCCTATTTGGATGAGAGCTGGATATTGGTATGACGAGAGTCATTTCCTTATGTCAGCACAGACAACGATGACTACCGGTATCAATGACTGGTGTCCCTTTGTGGTGAAGATGGATACGGATATGAATGTGCTTAAGACTCTGGATTTGGAAAGAGTCGATACCATAGATTACGTATTTCAATTTAATAGTATGTCGTATGTTAATCCAGAGATGATTTATGTGGCTACTTTCCGAGAACGAAGAAAACTGCCTAATGAATTGAATATTTATCTGATAAACGACGAACTGGAATTGTTGGGAAGAAAGCACATTGTTACAGAGGATTGTTTTTTCGGTTTGCATATCCATTCTACTAAAGATAATGGATGTATTATCGTGGGTAAGGAAACTATACCAGATTCGGAACCTACCATATTATATAAATTAGGTGCTGATGAATTTGGGATAGATATAGACGTGATAGAGACTGAATGTGATTTTGAGATGAGTTGCTATCCCAATCCTGTATCTTCTGTTATGAATGTCAATGTCGGAAATTATATGTATGAAAAAGTACGGATTACAATCAACGATGTTTCAGGCAGAAGATATGTGGATAGGGAAATCCTATTGGATGGAAACGTGTTGAGATTAGATGTCTCTCCATTGGAAACAGGGACGTATTTTTATGAGATAACCAAAAACAAAGAATGTATTATTAAAAGTAAGTTTATTAAACTATAGAACCTTAAAAATTAAAATTTATGAAACCTAATAGAATTTTATTTATGATGCTTTCAATGGTGTTAAGCATCAACGTGAGCGTGCTTGATGCACAAGAAAAAGGCGGATGTGATTTATGCGGACCTGCATCTGGAAGTACTCAAAATGTAGCAACGGGAAACTACTCTGCTACGATTGGCGTCGCTTGCGAAGCGACGGGAACATATTCGTTTGCGAGCGGATTTTATGCCAAAGCGAATTCGTCTTCATCCATGGCACTTGGAAAATTCGTGAGAGCACGTGCTACAAATGCAATGGTTATAGGTACAGGATCGAGTAATGTCGATTCCAAAACATTGACTAATAACATCCCGAATAGTCTGATGGTAGGTTTCAGCAGCAGTGTGCCGACATTGTTCGTTAGTAATTCGTCAGGATTTAATACGACAGGTAAGATCGGTATAGGTTGTGTGACATCTCCACAATCGAAATTACATATAAGGTCTGACGCTAATGAAGATGCTGGGATAATATTGGAACCTACAAACAAAACCAATAAGGCTTATTTCCAGATTTACGACGTTAATCATAAGATAAGTGTTGAAAAAGATAAAGGCTTGTCGCTGATATCTCAAAATGATAAGATATCTCTCGATGCTAACAATATAGCTATGAACGCCAAGGTGTCGATAAATACATCTAACAGATTCGCCGATGGTTATGAATATGCATTGGCAGTATCAGGCGGAATATTGACAACGGGAGTCTTGGTAAAAGAGGTGACGGAATGGTATGACTTCGTTTTTGATGATGATTTTGAGCTGAAATCAATATCGGACCTGGAGATTTTTATCGATAATAACGGACATCTTCCCGACATTCCTTCGGAAGATGAGATCATTGAAAAAGGTTATGATATGGTTAAAATGGATGGTCTTCTGCTAAAGAAAATAGAAGAACTGACATTGTATACAATAGAGTTGAATAAGCTGATTGCAGAACAACAGAAAATCATAGAGGAACTTCGGTCTAAATAACAACTTTTAAATATTAAAGATATGGAATGGAAATATAAGATGATATTTCTACTGCTATCATTGTGCCTTGTTAGAGCTGAGAGAGTATATTCTCAGAACTGTGTGACGATGCGATATGATGAGGATGGAAACAGAATATCAATGTTGGTTCATCAGTGTGGCAGCGAATATAAATCTCAAGATCATAGAAATATTGCAGACGAAGAAATATCTATAAATGGTAACCAAGAATTATATGTGTATCCGAACCCTAATGAGGGCGTGTTTGATATATCGGTTGATGATGAAGAAGAATCAATAGTTGTTCAGATATACAATGTTAATGGAGTGATGGTAAAGAATGAATGTCTGTCCGAAGATAAGAAGATGGATATAACTGATAATCCGGCAGGAGTCTACCTGTTGAGAATAATTAAAGGCGATGATGTATGTAGTAGAATTGTGGTTAAACTTTAATTTTAAGGATTATGAAAAACATGTTTTTTTTGATAATGACGTTGCTGATATCTCCAAGACTTTTCTCGGATAATTTGTATCAGCAGACGTATTTGGAGTTTGATGACGAGATGAGTCCTGAAAAATCATATATGTGTAAAGCGACAACATCAATAAAATTACTTCCAGGTTTTAGTTATAAACCCAAGAATGGAGAGTCCATGAAATTGGAGATTGACAGATATTCTGTGCTGCCTCCTGATGAAGGTGTTTACGGTGGCGTCTTTCAGAATGACATAGGTGTTGTAGGGGCGTTGCCCGGAACTTTTAACACGAGCAATAGTGGAGCTGCGGTGTATTCGATAAATATAGAAACACCGCCCGCTATAGGGAGTATGAAACCAAATCTTTCCATAGTGTATAATAGTCAGTCAGGTAACGGCTTGGTAGGATGGTCGTGGGAATTGGCTGGATTGTCATCGATAATTAGGACAGGACAGACAGAATATCACGATGGAAATGTGACCTCTGTCGATTTTGTCAATGACAGATACCTGATAGACGGACAGAGATTGATGCTTGTCAAAGGCTCACATTACGGGGAAAATAAATCAGAGTATAAGACTGAAATTGATAATATGGATAAGATTGTCCTGTATGGTAATGACAAAAGTCCAGAATATTTTATAGTCTATAAGAGCGATGGTACTATATGGGAATATGGCATTACAAATGATTCGAGGGTGGAGACTAAGAATGATGATAAGATAATCCTTAAGTGGATGCTCAGTAAAGTTTCAGATAGGAATGGTAATTCTATGATTTTTAATTATGTGAAAGATGTTGGACATGGAGAGGCGTATATTGATAACATCCAGTATACATCAAATGAAGCCGCTGGTTTGAACCCCGCCATGAAAATATCTTTCGTATATGAAAACAAACAATATGATGATATTACTGGATATGTATGTGGTAATATGATTCGTAATAATAAATTGTTAAAAAGTATTTTGATACATAATAATTATACGGGTAAGAAATTGTTTGACTATTCTTTGGAATACTTTGATCCAGGAATGTATGATGGTAATTATTTTATCTACCACAGACTTAAGTCGGTGCGACTTGCGGTAGGTGAAGATGAGATTAATCCTACACGTATAATATGGAATGCGAAGAAGAAACATTATAACGATAATTTTCAGTCATATCAATTGGATAAGTCGGTGTTCAGTGATAACGTTCCTTTTGTAGGAGACTTTAACGGTGATGGATATTCAGATGTTATGTTGGTGCCATATAAGATACAAGATACATATCCTAACGATGTTGAAGGGAAAGTTTATTTGAACAATTGTAATGGAGGTTTCCATGATGCGCCCACAACATCAATACAACTCCCGAAAAATATCGAATGGATATATGTCGTCGATATGAATGGAGATGGTAAAGATGATGTGATATTGTATGAGTTTAACTATAATGCAGAGACTGAAGATGATGATATTGTGACACTTCATTTTTATATGTCGAAAGATGGCTCTTTTGTGAAAGATACCTCATATTCATATAAAAGTAATGTTGCTCTGATTCCTGGGAAATATATGTCGGATGATGACGTAGGCGTACTGATTGTTGAGACCTATAATAAATACAGGAGTAGAGGAAAAATTGAATATGTGAGGTTTGTCGATGGTAAACTGATAAAGACAAATGTCTGGAATGAAGGTGAAATTAATGATGAAGATACCGATTATCTCGCTTTAGATATTAATGGTGATGGGATTAACGAATTGATGGCATTGTATGATGACGGCTACAAATTATTTGAAATGTCCTGGGATGGCCATTATGGTTTTGAGATGTATACGTATGGTAGTGATGTTACTAAGGATTCATACCTGTTTCCCAATGATTATAACGGAGACGGAAAGACCGACCTGCTTTATTATGAAACGACACGCCAATGGAGAATGGCCTTTTCGAAAGGATCTGTGTTTTCGGCACCTAATTCTTGTACAAATACTAATCTGCTTGGGTCGGTGACGTTGAATACAAAAGATAGGTATAAGTATTCTCTTAAGGAACTACAAGAACCATCGGCTACCATAAGGACAGGAGACTTTGATGGCGATGGCGTGGCGGATGTCGGTGTCTTTAAAGATGAGGCAGCTAATCATTATCTTATTGTTGGTTTTAAACCATATTTGAAATCAAATAATACTTGCGCTTTCGCATTTGAAAGAAGATATTATATGCCGATAAATTATTCTCATCAGACAGTTCAGATAGGAAGATTCCTGCCTCAGGAAAATGTGTCGATATTGTCTGGTTTGCCGAGAAATCCAATGAGCTCACAAAAAGCTTATATTACATCATTGTATCCGCAGTCTGCGTATTATAGCGTGGAGAGAATTGTCGATGGAATGGGTAATGTGAGAGGTTTCTCGTATGATTATCTTATGCAGAACAATGATAGACAGGAGAGATTCTATTCTTGCTCTAATGATATTACAGATAATGACATAAGGAGAAATTCTATTCCGATAGCGGCTTTGAGATCAGATACAGTATTCAGTATAAATGAAGTTCCTTTGGTGACAAAATACGAATATTATAATGCGATGATTCATGCTAAGGGACATGGCTTCTTGGGTTTTGAAAAGATTACGACAAGGAGATATATGCATGGAAATGTTTTTGAGAAAAAAGAACGTGGATTGGAGATTCAAACCTTATATCAATATTGCATGGCA
This sequence comes from Lentimicrobiaceae bacterium, assembly GCA_015061365.1. Lineage (GTDB taxonomy): Bacteria > Bacteroidota > Bacteroidia > Bacteroidales > F082 > Limimorpha. Next base: position 26,633 of record SUWS01000001.1, read on the forward strand.
TTACCGTTGTATGAAAGACGATATAATGGCGAGAATCAATTGCTTGCTGACAAATCGCTGATATATAGGAAATATTCATGTAGATCGAATGATAAGATCGTTATGCCATTACTGAACTATAGTTATGAAACGATTTATAATCCTGATAGAACAGGTGATTTCATGAAATTAAATATTGTCAAAAATAATTATTCCTCAGATGTCGGCCACGTAGATCTGTATGACCATGTCGTCAGATGTATCTCGGTGAATAAAGGCTTTACGGATGATGTCGGTACAAATAGTGTTGAAGATTGTCCGTACATCGAAAAAGAAAGCGTCACATATTTAAATGATGATGTTAATAATTGGATAGTCAATAAGCCTATGATGATATGTAACTATAAGCAGGATTCTCAAGGAGAGAAGATAGGCTCGGTTAAAATATACGTATATGATGATGACGTTCCTACCCGTATTGTCGAGGAAACTAATATCCCTAATCATCAGGCTTATATGAGTGATCCGTTGACGAGCGTCACAAAGTATGAGTATGATAAGTTTGGTAATGTGATAAAACAATCAATGTCATCCCCGTCAATGAATTATGAAAAAGTTGTGAGGTCGGAATATGGGGAATCGTATAATTATATGTATAGAACAAAATTCATGGATGAACTCGGACGTGAGACAGAATGTAACTATGACAAAGACTATGGTTATCTGCTCTCAACGACAGATTATAACGATTTTGTAACTTTTAATGAAAAAGATCCGTTGGGAATAAATGATGTCGTCACATTGCCAGATGGTGTGGTTAGGGCGAGAGTGATGCGATGGGCTGAAAATAATGAACATACACCG